>CAZUTZ010000307.1:0-3121 GCA_964623655.1 uncultured Wenzhouxiangella sp. | reverse complement strand
AGAGTCGCAGGGCCCACTGGTCCCTAGTCCCTGGTCCCTGGTCCCTGCGCAGCATGCCGCCCCAGCGCCCAGGCCACATGTTCGCGCACCAGCGCCGAAGGATGGTCCGCCCGCCCCCGCAGCGCGGCGACAACTGCTGGCGTGGTCGGCGCATTACCCAGGGCTACGGCAACGTTGCGCAGCCAGCGCTCGTGGCCGATGCGACGGATCGCGGTGCCTTCGGTGCGGGCCAGAAAAGTCGCCTCGTCCCAGGCGAACAATTCGATCAGGTCGCCGGAATCAAGGTCCCTGCGCGGGCGAAAATCATCCACTCTGGAAAACTGCGCGTAACGGTTCCACGGACACACCATCTGGCAGTCGTCGCAGCCGTAGATGCGGTTGCCCATGGCTTCGCGGAACTCCAGCGGGATTGAGCCCTTGAGCTCGATGGTCAGGTAGGAAATGCAGCGTCGGGCGTCGAGCTGGTAGGGCGCGATGATGGCCTGGGTAGGGCAGATATCGATGCAGCGACGGCACGAGCCGCAGTGATCGCGCACCGGACTGTCCGGCGGCAGGGCCAGATCGGTGTAGATCTCGCCGAGGAAAAACCAGGAACCGGCATGCCGGTTGAGCAGGTTGGTGTGCTTGCCGATCCAGCCCAGTCCGGCTTTCTCGGCCAGCGGCTTTTCCAGGACCGGGGCCGAGTCGGTAAAGACCCGATAGCCGAATGCGCCGATTGCTTTTTCGATGCGTTGGGCCAGTTTCTTGAGACGCGATCGTAAAACCTTGTGATAGTCGCGGCCCACCGCGTAGCGCGAGATGCAGGCCTTGTCGGGCTGCTCGATCAGTTTCTCGACCGGCGTGGCGTCGGCGGGCAGGTAGTCCATGCGCGCAACGATCACCGATCGGGTATCGGGGTGCAGCAGTTCCGGCCGCGAGCGCTTGCGTCCGTGCGCGGCCATCCATCCCATCTCTCCGTGCTGTCCGGCACCCAGCCAGGCATCCAGGCGCGTCTCGTAGTTGGCGAGATCCGTATCGGCAATGCCGATCTGGTCGAAGCCCAGTTCGAGCCCCCAGCGACGGATATCGTCAACCAATTCCGGCGGCAGATCGCTGGTGTCTGGAAGCGCGGCGCGGTGCTGCATGGGTTCCAAGTATATCGAGGCGCTGCAGCCAAGAAGCCTGGCAATCGGCAGGAAAGCAATAATGTTGAGCCTTATTCCCGAGCAGATCGCCGGGATGAAACGGCCCAGGCGGCGAATATCCTGTTTCCAGAGCCGATAAAATCCGGAATCATGAACATTCACCGTCGCCTTTATCGCGCCGAACAGGTCCGAGAACTGGATCGGCTTGCCATCGAGAAACACGGTATCCCCGGCTATGAGCTCATGAGTCGGGCCGGCGCCGCGGCTTTCGGCGCCCTGCGCGAGCGCTGGCCGGAGGCGAGCTGCATCACGGTGTGCTGCGGTGGCGGCAATAACGGCGGCGACGGTTACGTGATCGCGCGCCTGGCCCGCGAGGTCGGTATGGCGGTACAGCTGATCGCCATGAAGGATCCGGAAAGCCTGGGTGGCGATGCGGCCCGTGCCGCGCGGGACTGGCTGGACGGTGGCGGGCAAATTCATGGTGCCGATCAGGGCATTGAAGGCGAAGTCCTGGTAGACGCCCTGCTGGGCACCGGACTGGATCGTGCTCCGGCCGACGACTGGGCGGCGCTGATCAAGTCCATGAATCGCTCCGGCGCGCCGATTCTGGCGGTCGATATTCCCTCGGGGCTCCAGGCCGATACCGGCATGCCCCTGGGCGAGACGGTTTGCGCCGAGTTGACCGTCACCTTCATCGGCAACAAGCGCGGGCTTTACACCGGGGAGGCGGGCCGCTGGTGCGGGCAGCGGCGCTTTTTTGATCTGGACACGCCAAGCGAAATTCACGCTGCACACGCTGCCGATGCCGTCTTGCTGGACGCAACGGAGCGTTTCGACCTGCTTCCACCGCGGGCAGCCGACACCCACAAGGGTGATCTTGGGCATGTACTGGTGGTGGGCGGAGACATCGGTATGGCCGGCGCGCCGGTGCTGGCCGGGACCGCCGCGCTTCGAGCCGGCTCGGGCCTGGTCACGCTGGCCACGCGCGCCGAGCATGCAGCGCTGGCTCTGACAGCACAACCCGAGCTGATGTCGCGCAGCGTCGAAACCCTGGACAAGCTGGATGGCTTGGTCGAACGCGCCGACGTGATTGCGCTGGGGCCGGGCCTGGGACAGGGTGAGTGGTCGCAGGCCGTGTACCGACGGTCGTTGGCCACCGGCCTGCCGCTGGTGGTCGACGCCGACGGCCTCAACCAGCTCGCCGTCGGTGACGACAGGGCCGAGCGCTGGGTGCTGACGCCGCACCCCGGCGAAGCCGCGCGCCTGCTTGCGACCTCCGTCGCCGAGGTACAGGCCGATCGCTTTGCTGCCGTTAGGGAACTGGCGGGCCGCTTTCAGGCGGTGGTCGTGCTCAAGGGCCACGGCAGCCTGATCGCCGATCCGCAGGGCCGGGTCGATGTCTGCCCCTACGGCAACCCGGCGATGGCCTCGGCCGGCATGGGTGATGCATTGACCGGCATCATTGCCAGCCTGATCGGCCAGGGCCTGGATTTGTTTGACGCAGCGCGCTGCGGTGTCATGGTCCACGCGCTGGCCGGCGATGCCGCGGCGTCCGGTCGCCGCCAGATTCTGGCAACGGACCTGATCGACCACCTCGGCCAAATTCTGCCGGCATGAGCGAAACCTTCATCCTGGACACCGAGCAGGACACCCTGGCGTTCGGCATTCCCCTGGCTGAGCGCCTGCGTGACGGCGGTGTGGTTTACCTGTCCGGAGACCTGGGCGTGGGCAAGACCACGCTGGTGCGCGGCCTGCTGCGGGCGCTGGGCCATGAAGGGCGGGTCAAGAGCCCGAGTTACGGGCTGATCGAAAGCTACGAAGTCAGTGGTTTAAGCGTCCACCATCTCGACCTTTACCGCCTGGGCGATGCTGAGGAAATCGAGTATCTGGGCATTGCCGACCTGCTCGATAAAAACAGTCTGCTGCTGGTCGAATGGGCGGAAAAAGGCAGCGGCTACCTGCCGCCGCCGATCATGCGGATTCGCATCGAAGACTTG
>CAZUTZ010000306.1:0-3131 GCA_964623655.1 uncultured Wenzhouxiangella sp. | reverse complement strand
TCAACGCCAGCGCGCCGCTGCCGCTGCTGATGAGCGACGAGGATGGCGAAGAGGTCAGGCTGAAGTACCGTTACCTGGACTTGCGCCGTGATCGGCTGCAGAAAAACCTGCGTCGGCGCACGGCGCTGGTTCGCGCGATACGGCGCTATCTCGACAGCCACAACTTTCTCGATATCGAAACGCCGATCCTGACCCGGGCAACGCCGGAAGGCGCGCGTGACTATCTGGTGCCCAGTCGTGCCCAGGCGCGCTCGTTTTTTGCCCTGCCGCAGTCGCCGCAGCTGTTCAAGCAGCTGTTGATGATGGGCGGCATGGACCGCTACTATCAGATCGCGCGCTGTTTCCGCGACGAAGACCTGCGTGCCGACCGTCAGCCCGAGTTCACCCAGCTTGATCTGGAGATGGCGTTTGTCACCGAAAACGATGTCCAGGCGATTGCCGAGGGCATGCTGCGCTCGGTGTTCCGCGAAGTGCTGGATGTGGAATTGCCGGGCCCGTTTCCGCGCATGAGCTGGGCCGAGGCCATGCGCCGCTACGGCTCGGACAAACCCGATCTGCGCATCCCGCTGGAGCTGGTGAGCATTTGCGATGCCGTACGCCAGGTCGAATTCAAGGTCTTTTCCGGCCCGGCCAACGATCCGGCGAGCCGGGTTGTGGCCCTGAAGGCACCGGGTGGCGCACAACTGTCGCGCAAGCAGATCGACGAATATGCCGCTTATGCCGGTCGCTACGGCGCCAAGGGGCTTGCCTGGATGAAGGTCAATGATCCGGCGGCCGGCGTCGAGGGGGTACAGTCGCCGATCGCCAAGTTTCTTGATGCGGCTGCGGTCCAGTCCATTCTTGCCTCGACCGGCGCCGAGGCCGGCGACCTTTTATTCTTCGGAGCCGACAAAAAGCCCGTCGTCAACGCCTTCATGGGTGCGCTGCGCCTGAAGCTGGGGCGGGATCTGGATCTGGTCCAGCCCGGCTGGCGCCCCCTGTGGGTCGTCGATTTCCCGATGTTCGAATTTGATGCCGAAGACGAGCGGTTCTACGCCCTGCACCATCCCTTCACCGCGCCGGCGGCGGCCGACACGGGCGCGCTCAAGGCCGACCCGGGCGAGGCCGTCTCGCGCGCCTACGACATGGTGCTCAACGGCGCAGAGATCGGCGGCGGCTCGATTCGCATTCACGATCCGGCACTGCAGCAGGCGGTCTTTGACCTGCTCGGCATCGACGAGGCCGAGGCCCGGAGTCGATTCGGCTTTCTGCTTGAGGCCCTGCGGTATGGCTGCCCGCCGCACGGCGGTATCGCTTTCGGTATCGACCGCATTGCGGCCTTGATGTGCGGTGAGGACTCCATTCGGGAAGTCATCGCCTTTCCCAAGACCACCACGGCCGGCTGCCCGCTGACCAGCGCGCCTTCGCCGATCGACCCCCGCCAGCTCGACGAACTGCATATCCAGCTCAAGCCGGAGCCTTGATGACCGGGCGGGCTTCGCCGCCGAGCCCAGGCTCCCGGTCAGCCCGCGGCGATAAGCGCGATGTCGTTCTGGTTCACGGTCTCTGGTACGGGCCGGTCAGCCTGGCCTTGATGGCGCGCCGGCTGGAGGCCAGAGGCTTTCGCACCCACAGTTTTTCCTATCCGACGCTTGGGCAAACAGTCGTCAGCAACGCGCGCGCGCTGTTCGATTTTGCCCGTGATCTGGATCTCGCGAGGCTGGACCTGGTCGGCCACAGCCTGGGCGGGCTGGTGATTTTGCGCATGCTGGATGAGTGGCGCGGTCTGCCGCCGGGACGTGTGGTGTTGCTCGGGTCACCGGTGCGCGGATCGGCAACAGCCAGCAAAGTGGTGCAAAAGCCCTGGACACGGCCCCTGGTCGGCCAGGCGCGCAGCGCGCTGGAGTATGGTTTTGCGCATGCGCCGGCTGGCCGGGAAACCGGCGTCATTGCCGGTACTCGGCCGGTTGGGTTGGGGCGGATGTTCGAGCGTCTGGAGCCGCCGCATGACGGCACCATTGCGGTCGCCGAGACTCGCTTGCCCGGCGCAGCCGATCAGCTGGAGCTGCCCGTGTCCCACACCGGCCTGGTTCTGGCCTCGGGCGTGGTCGATGCGGTTGAAACCTTTCTGCGCCACGGGCGTTTTACCCGCGGCGCTTCATGAATCGCCTCGTCTCCGGCCTTTCCTGCCGGGTATTGCCTATCGCCAGGGATTGCAGTCGTAGCCGGCAATGCGGGTCAGCCGTTCGACCACTACGCTGCCCTGGCCGAAATCACGGCCGAGGTCGTTGTCGCGGAAGTCGTAGTCCAGCCTGATCGAGTTGCAGTCCACGGCTTCCACGCCCAGGGTGCCGAAAAACAGCCGATCCACATCGGCTTCGCCGAAGTCGTTCGGGTCGGTGAACAGCTGCCCGCCTTCGATGTACTGCATCTCGATTTCGGCGCGGGTAAAGCCCGGCTCCATGCCCTCGGAATTACCGGCAATCCAGATCGGCGTGCCGTCGAGATAGGTGAAGAACTTGGCAAACAGGAAGTTGGTGTCGTCAACCAGCTCACCGATTTTCAGAAACAGGCCGGTCGCTGCCTTTCCAGGCACCATGTAGGAGCCACTCATGCGACCGTGCAGCGGCAGGGACTCGAATTGCGGGGGGTCGAATTCGGGAACGTAGGTGTCGATGGGGAAAATCTCGCCCAGCGGCGCTACGTTTGGCGAGTAGGGTTGCCAGGACAATTCCAGCGTGAAAAGGTCGTTGTATTCGTCGAAAAAGAAATCGGTTTCCCCATCAAGGGCCAGCGGATCAGCGGCGAGCATGAAGGTTTGTCCCGCTTCGCTCATTACGCTACCGGAGGCGCTGACGTTGCCGACCGCGGGGTGAATGATAAGCTGGCTTTCGTGCATCGGTACCTCCGCTTCGCCGGCTTCAACGAAAACCTGCGGGATCAGCACTGGGTTCGGCCCGCTCAATTTTTGCAGCCGGACCATCACAACCGAAAAGCCGGGATCCTGACAGCCGACGCGCCAGATCGTGACCTGCACGTCGGCGTCGAGGCTGTTGCTGTTGTAGCCGGGCGCCGGAATGACCTCATCCCAGAGCACGTTATCGTCAGACACCGGCCCGGTCGGCAGGCTTTCGGCGACGCAGCCCGGCGGA
>CAZUTZ010000305.1:0-3145 GCA_964623655.1 uncultured Wenzhouxiangella sp. | reverse complement strand
GCCAAGATCGAGCTGTCCTCGGCCGAGCAGACTGAAGTCAACCTGCCCTACATCACGGCCGACGCTTCCGGTCCGAAGCACCTGAGCATCAAGGTCACCCGTTCCAAGCTTGAGTCGCTGGTTGAAGACCTGGTCAAGCGCTCGATTGATCCCTGCCGGACGGCGCTTAACGATGCCGGCCTGAAGGTCGGCGAGATTGACGAGGTCATTCTGGTCGGCGGCCAGACGCGCATGCCGCAGGTGCAGAAATCGGTGGCCGACTTTTTCGGCAAGGAGCCGCGTCGCGACGTCAACCCGGACGAAGCCGTGGCCGTGGGTGCAGCCATTCAGGGTGGTGTACTGGCCGGTGACGTCAAAGACGTGCTGCTGCTGGATGTGACCCCGCTGTCGCTGGGCATTGAGACCCTGGGTGGTGTGTTCACCAAGCTGATCGAAAAGAACACCACGATTCCGACCAAGGCTTCGCAGGTGTTCTCGACGGCCGACGACAACCAGAGCGCGGTGACCGTGCATGTGCTGCAGGGTGAACGCGAGATGGCTTCGGCCAACAAGTCGCTGGCGCGCTTCGACCTGACCGGGATACCACCCGCTCCGCGCGGAATGCCGCAGATCGAAGTCACCTTCGACATCGACGCCAACGGCATTTTGCATGTCTCGGCCAAGGACAAGGCCACCGGTCGCGAACAGCGTATCGAGATCAAGGCCGGCTCCGGCTTGAGCGACGATGAGATCGAAAAGATGGTGCAGGATGCCGAAACGCATCGCGAGGACGACAAGCGCTTCCACGAGTTGGTGAGCGCGCGCAACGCGGCCGACGGTATGGCTCACGCCACTCGCACCAGCCTGAAGGAAAACTCAGAGGCCATCGATGACGCCACTCGCGAGCAGATCGAAGCGGCGCTGACCAAGGTCGATGAAGCGGTCAAGGGCGACGACAAGGCCGCGATTGATTCGGCTGTCGAGGAGCTGCAGCAGGCCGGCGCCGAGTTGTATCGCAAGGCGGCTGAAAAAGGCCAGGCCGAAGGCGGCGCGGAGGCTGAAAGCGCAGGCGATCCGAATTCGCAGTCAGCCGACGAAGTGGTTGATGCCGAGTTCACCGAGGTCGACGACGACAAGAAATGATGGTTGTTGATCGACTGACTTCGCGATCGTCAACGCCACCGCTGACGGCAAGGCAATATGGCTGCTGATTACTACGAAACCCTGGGCGTTTCCCGCGATGCCAGCGCCGATGAGCTGAAAAAAGCGTATCGGCGCCTGGCGCGCAAATACCATCCCGACGTCAGCAAGGAACCTGACGCCGAGGCGCGTTTCAAGGAAATCCAGAATGCCTACGGGGTTCTCAAGGATGACCAGAAGCGCGCGGCTTATGACCGCTTCGGTCACGCGGGAGTCAACGGCGGCGCCGGCGGTCCGGGCGGCGGTGCCGGTTTCGGCGATATCAACGACATTTTCGGCGATATCTTCGGCGACATTTTCGGCGGTGGCCGGCGGCGCCGACAGCAGTCGCGTCGTGGTCAGGATCTGCGCTACGAGCTGGAACTGGACCTCGAAGAAGCCGTTCAGGGCTGCGTCAAGGACATCCAGATCCCCACGCTGGGCAAATGCTCTGCCTGTGACGGCTCCGGGTCGGAAAGCGGCAAGTTGGACGTCTGTTCAACCTGCGGCGGTTCCGGCCAGGTCCGGATGCAACAGGGCATTTTCTCCGTCCAGCAGACTTGCCCGACTTGTGGCGGCAGCGGCCGGGTGATCAAGGATCCCTGCGATGTTTGCAGCGGCAGCGGCCAGGTGCGTGAAACCCGCACTCTGCAGGTCAAGATTCCTGCCGGCGTCGGGGAGGGCGATCGGATCCGGCTGGCCAGCGAAGGGGCAGCCGGTGCCCAGGGCGGGCAGGCAGGCGATCTTTATGTCGACATTCACGTGCGCCCACACCCGCTGTTTCAGCGCGATGGCGACGACCTGTTCTGCGAAGTGCCCATTCCGATTACCACCGCGGCGCTGGGCGGGGAGTTGAAAGTCCCGACCCTGGATGGCTCGGTGGTCCTCAAGATTCCGGCTGAGACGCAAACGGGCAAATTGTTCCGTCTGCGCGGCAAGGGTGTGCAATCGGTGCGCAGTCGCAGCACGGGTGATCTTCTGTGTCGGGTGGAGGTCGAGACGCCGGTCAATCTGACCCGGTCGCAAAAGGATCTGCTGCGCGAATTCCAGAACTCGTTTGAAGAGAACGGCGACCAGAACCCCCATAGCAGCCGCTGGACGGATCGGGTCAAGGGTTTCTTCGATCGCATGGGCCTGTAGTCGGGCGATGCGCATACTGCTCAGCGGCAGTAGCGGCGTGATCGGCCGGCATCTGGTCGAGATGATTTCGGCAGACGAAACGCTGACCCTGGCCGGTACAGCCGATCAGCATGGTTTTTTCGACCCGTCGACTAACGCCGATGCGATGATCGATTTTTCCCACCCGGACCTGACCCGCCGCAGCCTTGAATTTTCCGCTGAACGCGGCATACCCGCGGTGATCGGCACGACGGGGCTCGATAATCCCTGCCTGGAGGCCATTGATCAAGCGGCTGCACGGATACCAGTGTGCGTCGCGGCCAACTTCAGCCTTGGAGTCAATCTGTTGCTGGCGCTGGCCGGGCGGGCAGCGGCGGCGCTGGGGCCGGAGTACGAGGTCGAAATCAGCGAGATCCATCACCGGCGCAAAATTGATGCCCCCTCGGGCACAGCATTGGCGCTGGGACGGACAGTGGCCGAAGCGCGTGGCCTGAGTCTGGAGAAAGTTCGAAGCGATGAACGCAGCCAGCGGCGGGTGCGGCGGCCGACTGACGAAATCGGTTTTCAGGCGGTGCGCGGGGGCGACGTGGCCGGCGAGCACACGGTGTATTTTCTTGCCGACGGAGAACGCCTGGAGCTGACCCATCGGGCAACCGACCGCTCCATTTTTGCCCGGGGCGCCTTGCTGGCAGCGAAAAAACTCCGCGGCCGGGCGCCGGGTCGTGTAGACTTCGCCTCGCTGTTGATCGACCGCTGCTGAGGCCCGGTTTCATGGGCGAAAACAGGTCTTTGAGTGATTGACAAGCGGTGCAGAATTGCTACAATGCACGGCTTGATCTGGGGCCATAGCTCAGCTGGGAGAGCGCTA
>CAZUTZ010000304.1:0-3152 GCA_964623655.1 uncultured Wenzhouxiangella sp. | reverse complement strand
ATAGCGGCCATGGGCGTGGAGCAACGGCACGGCACCCAGATCATCGTCTTCGGCGCTGAGATCACCCTGGGTCAGGCGGATGCGGGCATCGCGCACCAGCACGGCCGCGCCGGCCGCCCACTCCCAACGCTCGCCCGGATCAAAACGATAGCGCCAGGTCAGCCGATAGGTATTGAAGCGATATTCCCCGCGAGTTCGCTCGCCGGCGACAAAGCGCTCATCGGCAAAGTCGACGTCCTTGTCCAGCACGCCGGTGCCGCTGATGCTCAACGGTGCCGCGGTCAGGCGCAGCGCATTGCGCTCGTTCAACCACCAGGTCCCCTGCAGGCGGGCAGCCGCACCGTTCGAGCCGGTCAGATCGTCGAGCGCGAACCTGGTGCCGGTATCGCCCGGAATGCGCGCATCGTTGCGGGTGAAATGGAACAGCCCGAATTCCAGGTCCAGACTGTTGACCGGACGACCCTCGTCATTGCCCTGGGCCGGCGCCGTGCCCGGGAAGGCCCAGCCCAGAGCCAGGATCAGCACCACCGGCCGCCAGTTGGCGGATATGGCGCCGGCGATGACGGATTCGGGCGAAGCGGTCCGATCAGAATGGTTCAGCGACGACATGCGGGGCTCCGGAGCGGTGCGGCCAATTGCCCTCACTTTGACATGGCCCAAGGTACTTTGCGCAAACGCGTGAAACAACCTTCCGCTTCCACCAACTTCCGGCCTGATGTCTCAAACCCAACTCGACCCGGCAACCGTTAGCGAAATCATCGAAATGGCGCTGAGCGATCACGTCAGTTTCGAGCAGATTCGTGCTGTCCATGGCCTCAAGCCCGACCAGGTCAAGGCGCTGATGCGCACCGAACTCAAGCCCGGCAGCTACAAGGCCTGGCGCCGGCGCGTGCGGCGTTTTGCCGACCGGCGAGCGCACTACAAGTGAGCGACGATCCGCACCCCTGGGCCCGGTCGCTGGACAGCCTTTACGATCAGGTCTGGACGCGCCTGATTCGCGGCGTGCACGACCGCCGCGCCGCCGCCCGGCACCCGACTCTGGCCACCGTGTCGTCAGGCGGCAAGCCGCAGGCAAGAACCGTCGTGCTGCGCGCCGCAGATCGCGACCAGGCCCGTCTGGAAATCCACACTGACCGTCTATCGGCCAAGATCGGCGAACTGGGCAAAAACCCGATGGCTGAAGTGCACGTGTGGGATGCCAGGGCGCGGCTGCAGATTCGCCTGCAGGCCGAAGTTTCAATCCAGACCGGACCGGAAGTCGACGCAATCTGGGAGCGGGTACCGGAAGGCTCGCGCTTGAGCTATGGCGGAAATCCGGCGCCAGGCCAACCCATCAAAGACGCGCTGGCCTACCAGAAAGCACCTGAACGCACCCGCTTTGCCGTTCTAGGCTTAGCAGTGCTGACCATGGATATCCTGCACCTGGGACCGGATCATCGACGCGCGAGCTTTTGCAAGAACGATGGCTGGAAAGGCCAGTGGCTTGCGCCCTGATATCAGTCGCCATCATTGAGCGGCGATGTGGCGTCCGTCGGCGTTACGGGCGAGCGGCCGGGTCCGGCAAGTCGCGCGGTGCTTCTCCCGTTTCCTGGTACTGCTCGTAGGCCTGGCAATACTGAAGCATCAGGTCTCGAACCTCGGGCTGCGGGTTGGCGACGAATGCCCGTCCAAGATCTTCGCAGTGATGACGTAACTCCCGGCCACGGGCGGATTCGGATGAGCCGGCAATGTGTCTGACAGGAAGGTCAAGGAGCCGCCGCCGGGCGGCGCTGAAGTCAGCCTCGAACTGCTCGATCCGCTCGCTCAGGTCGGAAGACTCCGAATGATCGGCATACCACTTGACCCCCTCGTACGACAGGAAGACCAGCCCGAGGAAAATCACCATCCAGGCCAGGCGCCGCAGAATCCATGAGCCGCGGCTGATCTCCGAATCGAGCGGATGGGCTTCATGCCGCCCGCCCCGGCGCTCTCTCGGTTCGACGGCGAACCGCTCGGCGCGCTTCCCCGAATCCCGCGCCTCGTCCAACCTGGGTTCAATTCTCTGTTTTACCACTGCCCGCGTTGCAGATGAGCCGCCGGGGGACAGTGTATCGGGCTCGGTGGCTGTTGCGGGCGAAACGTCAAGCCGCCTGCGCGTGGCCCGCCGTCATCTCCGGCTTGCGCGCCGCACCCATGTAGAGAATCGCCGTCAGCGGCAGCTGGCCGAAGGTCAGGTCGAAGCGCCGGTTGATACCGCGCGGACCCAGGCCGGTAAACCGGCCCGGCTCAAGTCCGGCTGCCTGCATGGCTTCGCGCAACTCGGCCGGCTTGATGAACATTTTCGGATCATGCGTGCCGCGCGGCAGCAGGCGCAGGATGTCTTCGGCCACCGTGATCGTCGCCAGCCGCGCCAGCAGGTTGCGATTGATGGTGTCGAACAGGAAAAGACCACCCGGCCGCAAAACCCGGGCGGTCTCGTTGATGACTTGCTCGAGGTCCTGGACATGCTCGAGCACATCGACGCAAACCACCGCGTCGAAGGCGTGATCCGCATAGGGCAGCTGTTCGCCGACGCCGACGTCATAGGTGATTTCGCGGCCGGTTTGCCCGGCGTGAGCGCGCGCGGCAGCAATGGCCTCCTCGGCCGGATCGATGCCGGTCACCACGGCACCGCGCTCGGCCAGCGCTTCGGCCATGAAGCCGCCGGCGCAACCCAGGTCCAGGACCTGCTTGCCCGCCCAGTCAATCTGGCGGTCCATCCAAGACAGGCGCCCGGGCACCAGGTTTTTCAGCGTGCGCACCCAGCGGATTTTGTCCGACCACCAGTGCTCGGCTACCTTGTCATAAATCGTCAAATCGTTACGCATCGGCATTCCTTGTCAGTGCGCGCGGCCGGGGTAGAGCGTAGGGGACCGCGTCGCGGTAGCGCTCGAAGCGCTCGCCGTAACGGGCGGCAAAGCGGCGTTCTTTCAAAATCGGCGCCAGCAGGCAGTAGGCGGTGAGGCTGATCGCCAGGGCCAGCTGATCCGGTGTCCACACCGGCACCGTCCACAACGTCAGCGCAAAGGCGACATAAATCGGCTGGCGAATCACGCGGAACAGGCCCAGCGTCGGCATGTCCGGAAAACGCGGCTTGATCCGGCCCAGCAGCGACATCCAGCCCAGCGCGCCGG
>CAZUTZ010000303.1:1879-3206 GCA_964623655.1 uncultured Wenzhouxiangella sp. | reverse complement strand
GAAGACCCACCGGTCATCGAGCGGATACTGACTCACCTCGCCAGCAAGGATCTTCCCGGCCTGTGGGCGGAAAGCCGCGCGCCGCCAGCCCGGCCTGTCGGCTTGCGTCATTGAACTGCGAAAACTGACATTCGGCTGCGCTTCGCCAGAGCGTGGCTAGGTGCTGCTCGTGCCGGGAAAGGCCAATGCCGGCAAGAACGAAGCTGGAGGGCTGCTCGATTGGCCACGACAGAGGGAAATCGGGTGAGATTTGGCTTGCAGTGGCCTGCAGCCGGGGTCAAACGTCAGCGTGGGCCCGGTTACGGATACTGCTGGAAATCAGGAAATAGGGCTTTTATACCTCCTATACGCCATGATCTCATCAGTGAGTGAGGACGTTTGTCCACGCTCTGCAATCACCTTGACCATCCCCGCGTCAGCATTGACCTCGATCAAGGATCGATCCAACAATGTGGTTGTTGCTCCGTCGATGCCGGCCACGCAAGGCAGGCCCAGTTCCCGGGCCACTAACGCGCCGTGCTGCAGGGCGCCGCCTACTTCCAGGACAATTGCGGCGGCATTGGCAAACAAAGGCGTCCAGCCGGGGTCGGTGGCATAGGCGATCAGGATATCGCCCGGTTCCAGCGTTGCCGATTCCGGTGAGCGCACGATGCGGGCGCGCCCTCGGGCAACGCCGGGCGATAGTCCCACCCCCTGCAGTCCATCGCTGCCATCTGGATCGACTGGCTGCCGAAGAATGCGGCCGCGTGAATCAATCAGGGGCGGGAAATTAATGACGTTGGTTGCCAGTTTGTGCTGCCAGGCGGCGCGTTGCTCAACCTGGTCCATAAGCCCGGGTTCAGTGTCATTGAGTGCTTGCATCAATTCCTGAAGTTCAAGCTGGAAAACCTGATTGGCGTCGTCCAGGAACTCGCCCTGCTGGAGTCGGCGACCAGCGGCCAGAATGCTGGCGCGCAGCGATTTCATGATCATCAGCAGATGTTGTTTTGGCGAATCCCTTAATCCGCCGTATCGATCAATGACCCGGTCCAGGCGACCCAGGATTCGTCGTCGGACGGGGCCGGACCGTTCAAGCAGGGTGGCCACTGCCTCGCGACGCTGCTGGCAACGCTGCTGCCAGGCCTGGTGGGGGTCGAAAGCCGATCGGTCGGTGGGCATACCGAGCACCTGGTGCAGAAGATCTAGCGGTGCATCGCTGTAGCGTGGGCGGGCAATGTCCATTTCGCCCGGGCCGCGAAAGCCGAATTGCTGCATGAATGTCTGCCAGCCACGCCTCCAGGCGGAGTCTGGTGGCGCATCGGCCAGCTGTTGGTTAAGTGTTTCCGGT
>CAZUTZ010000303.1:0-1869 GCA_964623655.1 uncultured Wenzhouxiangella sp. | reverse complement strand
GGGAATCACCCGGGCCAGGTCGGCCAGGGCCAGGTTCATTTCGACGACGACGTTGCCTTCAAAGCCGCGGTCGGCCTTATCAAGCAATGACTTGTCGCCCTTGGCCGGACGCTGGGCCAGCCGCTTGAACAGCGTCAGGGCCAGTATGCCGGTGCCCACCACGGGCAGGGAGAGATTGAACATTTCACCGAGACGGGGTCGCACCTGGGCGTTCCAGATATCGGCCAGGGGCAACTCCTGCTCCAGCGCCACTTTCAGCCTGTCTTCCAGAAGTTGCAGTTGCTTGAGCTGGGATTGATGCATGCGCTGCGGGGCCAGCAACGGCATCAACATGTTGAACAGCATTGTTCGGCTTCGCCACAACGCCAGCGGCAGACGCAGAAGCATGCGCCAGCGGGCCCAGCGCGGGCGGCGCGCAGAGCGATACTGTTGGCGATCAATTGCCCTGAGCAAGCGCGCCATGCGCGCATCGCTGACTTCCAGCTGGGTGGCCAGCCTGGTCGGGCTGGTCAGCCAGAACAGGTTCGACAAATCCTGGTACATCCGCCCACCCTGAAAATGGACAAGCGCTTCCCCGGCCGGCAGTTCGCCGTCGAAGCCACCGAAGGTCGTTTCGGCCAGGTCCAGCATCAGTTGCCGTATTACCGAAAGACCCATCGGAGAAATCGGTGCGTTGATCGTCAATCCGCCAGACAGACCCGCGTCCATGTAAAGTCGCCGCGGCTTCCCGGGCGCGGTTACCAGGGATGGGGCCAGCGGCACCCAGGCGGTAATTGGCCGGGCCTGCAGCAGGTAAAGCCGGCCGTCGGCAATGGCCCATTCGATGTCGACCGGGCCGTCGAATAATGCTTCAACTTTTGTCAGTAGCGCCAGCAGTTCGTCCAACTGTGGCGAGTTAATGCAGGGCTGATCGGACGGCTCGCCTTCCTTGTCGACCTGGCGACCGTCGGCCTTCAGCCAGCGACAGACTCGGCGATCGCCCGACCTGAACTCCAGCGTCTTGCCGCTCGGCTTGTCAACTACCCAATGATCGGGCCGGACCAGGCCGGCGACCACCGGCTCACCGAGACCGGGATTGGCCTCGATGACGGCCTGGTCATAGTCATTGTTCAAGGGATTGAGCGAGAACGCGACGCCCGCGGTTTCGCTGGCAATCTGTTCCTGAACGATCAAGGCCATCGAACAGTCCAGCGGATCCAGCCCGCGGGCCAGCTTGTAGCTCAGCACGCGGTGATCGAACAGGGAGGAAAAGCAGAGTCGGATAGCTTTCAGCAGACCATCGGGGCGCACGCCCAGGCAGGTCTGGTAACCGCCGGCGAAGGAGTGGCCGGGCTGGTCTTCCTGGCTAGAAGATGAGCGCACCGCGAACAAGGCATCAGCACCACCGACATTCAGCTGGTCGAGCAGAAACGCAAACGTACTCTCCTGTCGATCATCCAGCTCAAGACGCATGGCTTGGGCCTTGATGTCCTCACACAACAAGGCCTGCTGGTCGGGCGACGCATCGCCCAGCGCCCGAAATGGCCCGGTTTCTCTGAGCTGGCTGATCCACGAGGCGAAGTATTCCGTTGTCAGCACCCAGCCGGGCGGAACGTTCAGGCCATGCGAGGAAAGTTCGAATAGTGCAAACGCCTTGCCGCCGACGAGAGCCGAAGAGACCTGAGCTTGCGTTGGGAAGCCAACCAGCCCTGCCGGCCATGGATGGCCTGTTTCAGCCGGCATGGGTGACCTTGGCCAATCTCTCCTGACCGGCGGCCCGGAACTCGCGCAAAATGGCCTTACCAGCCTCGTGATTGCCGCCACCGACCGGCGTCAAGGCACGATCCATGAACTCGGCGATTCCGTCGAGCAAAGCATCCAGCGGAGGCG
>CAZUTZ010000302.1:0-3222 GCA_964623655.1 uncultured Wenzhouxiangella sp. | reverse complement strand
CAGATGGCGGACACCGCACGCGCGCTGCTGGCCGATTTTCGCCAGGTCGAGCACAATTTCCGCCAGCTTGATCGGCAAGTGCGCGAGCGCATTACCTGGTTCGAGGGCGGCAAGGGCGAGGTGCTGGAGGAAGTCTTCGGCGAACAGGACGTTATTGCCGACTCCGACCAGGGCCGCAGCTTTCGCGCCTTCTGGGATTTTCTGATGTCGCCGGTGCGCCAGGACGAGCTGAGCGAGCTATTGGAAAAAATCTTCGAGCTGAAGGCGGTGAGCGAGCTCAAGCCCGACCGTCGCATCAAGCGCATCCACTACGATTGGCTGGAGGCCGGTGAGGTCACCCAGCGAACGGTCGCGCGCTTGTCGCAGCAGCTCCGGCGCTTTCTCGACGACCAGGCCTGGCTGGAAAACCGCCGCATCATGGAGCTGATCCGCAGTCTGGAGCGCAAGGCCGTGGCCGTGCGCGAAGCCCCGCCGCGCGAGCTGGGACTTTCGCTTGAAGCGCCGCTGCCGCAGCTCAACCTGGTCATGGACCGCCCGCTGTTCAGCCCGCCGTTGCGCCCGGAAATCAGTGACCAGGTCATGCTGGCCGACGACAGCCTGATCGATGCCCGGGCCTTGTTCGAACAAAGCTTTGTTGATCGCCTGGCGCTGGAAAGCGGCATCCGCCGCGCGCTGCAGGACCGCGATCAGATCAGCCTGGCCGAGCTGCTTGAAGATCAGCCATTGGAGCATGGGCTCGCCGAGTTGGTGACTTACCTGGCGATTGCCTCCGAGACCGACGGCGGCCTGATTGATGAGGCCCGAACTCAGTTCGTGAGCTGGAAGTCGGACAACGGAACCGAGCGTCGGGCCAGGGTGCCTCTGGTAGTCTTTTCGCGATGAATGAGTCAGCCGCCGATACCCGTTTGTCACTCCCGCTGATCGCCTTGTTCAAAGGCGTTGTTTATTCCGACCAGAGCCACGAGCTTTGGCAAGCCCTGATCGACGCTCAGGGGGCTGTCAGTGATTACGTCGCCGTGCTCGGCCTGGAATTGATTGTCGACGAGTCCGAGGGCTACGCCTTTCTGCGCCAGCGCCCGACCGGGGACGACGAGACGTCACTGCCGCGCCTGATGGCCCGTCGGCAGCTCAGCTATCCGGTCAGCCTGCTGTTGGCCTTGCTGCGCAAGAAACTGGCCGAGCACGACGCCGGCGGCGGTGACCTGCGCCTGGTGCTGTCGCGCGAGGAAATCGCCGATCTGGTCCGCTTGTTTCTGCCGGATTCGGCCAACGAGGCCAAACTGCTGGATCGGGTTGGGATGGACATCAACAAGGCCGTGGAAATGGGTTTTTTGCGCAAGCTTCGTGGCCAGGACGACCAGTATGAAGTGCGCCGGATTCTCAAGGCCTACGTCGACGCGCAGTGGCTGGCCGAGTTCGACCAGCGCTTGGGCGAATACGCCGCCTTTGTTGCGAGTGATTGAGGATGGAAGGCTTGGCGCTGGATTTCGGTACCGACGACACCCGCGCCGGCTATCGGCTGCATCGGGTCGAAGTACTCAACTGGGGCACCTTCGACCGCCAGGTCTGGCGTCTGGAAGCCGACGGTGACAACTGCCTGGTGACTGGTGATATCGGCTCGGGCAAGTCGACGCTGGTCGACGCCATTACTTCTCTGCTCGTGCCCGCGCAGCGCATCACCTACAACAAGGCCGCCGGTGCCGAGGCGCGCGAGCGCAGCCTGCGTTCCTACGTGCTCGGTCACTACAAGTCCGAGCGCGGAGAAGGCGGGCTGACGGCCAAGCCGGTCGCCTTGCGCGACCACAACAGCTACTCGGTCATTCTTGGCCACTTCTACAACGAGGGTTTTGATCGCCACGTCACCCTGGCCCAGGTGTTCTGGATCAGCGACAGCCGCGGCCAGCCGGATCGTTTCTACATCGTGGCCGAAGTTCCATTGACGATAGCCGAACATTTTTCCGGGTTTGGCAGCGACCTGAACGATCTGCGCAAGGCGCTGCGCGCCCGCGATCATGTCGAATTGCACACTGCGTTTCCTGCCTATGGGTCCAGCTTGCGTCGCAAGCTGGGCATTGCCGGCGACCAGGCCCTGGAGCTGTTTAATCAGACCGTGTCGATGAAGTCGGTCGGCAATCTGACGGAATTCGTTCGCGAGCACATGCTGCAGGCGGCCGATACAGGTCAGCGGATTGACGAGCTGATTCGCCACTTCGACGACCTTAATCGCGCGCATGAGGCGGTGCTCAAGGCGCGCGATCAAATTCGCGCGCTCACCCCCATCGTCGCCGATGCTGACCAGCATGCCGAGCGCACCCAGGAGGTTGCTGAACTGCGCGGCTGCCGTGAAGCGCTTTCTCCCTGGTTCGCCGGGCTCAAGATCGAGCTGCTCGACAGCCGGCTGGAGGGCTTAAGTGCTGATCAGCGACGCTTGACCGAGCGGGTCGATGCCTTGAAACGGCGGCGCGCCGAGCAGAGTGGGCAACGCGACGAGTTGCGTCTGGCCATTGCCGCCAACGGCGGCGACCGCCTGGAGCGCATTCGCGAGGAGATTCAGCGCTTGGGCGGCGAACGAGACGAGCGCAAGCGCCAGGCCGAACGCTATCGCGAATTGGCAACAGCACTGGAATTGCCGGATGCCCGGGATGCCGATCGCTTCAGCGCGAACCAGGGGGCGGTACGGGCTTTGAGCGAGCGCATCAGCAGTGAACAGGCTGAAGCACAAAACGCGCGCACCGAGCACGGCGTGAGCATGCGCGAACTGAGATCCCGGCACGAGGAAGTGGGCGCCGAGCTGGAATCGCTGCGCGCGCGCCGATCCAATCTGCCCGCGGCCATGCTGGCGCTGCGGGATCGGCTTTGTCAGGCCCTCGGGCTGGCTCCGGAAGACCTGCCTTTTGCCGGCGAGCTGATCCAGGTGCGCGACGAAGAGCGCGACTGGGAGGGCGCGATCGAGCGCTTGTTACACAATTTTGCCCTGTCGCTGCTGGTGCCCGATGAGCATTACCGGGCCGTGGCTGAGTGGGTGGACAGGACCCGGCTGCGCGGCCGTCTGGTGTATTACCGCGTCCGCGAACTGCGCAGCGCTAGCCTCAAGCGCGCCGAGCCCGAGGCGCTGAGCCGCAAACTGGCGATTCGCGCAGACAGTGCCCACTATGCCTGGCTGGAACAGGAGTTGACCCGGCGTTTTGATCATGTCTGCTGCTCGGACATGGATCGTTTCCG
>CAZUTZ010000301.1:0-3230 GCA_964623655.1 uncultured Wenzhouxiangella sp. | reverse complement strand
AAGAAGCGCCTGAGCGAAGCCGGGATTCCCGCGCGCGTCGAGGGCCGGACCAAGGCGACCTACAGTATCTACTGCAAGATGCGCGACAAGTCGCTGTCGTTTGACGAGGTGATGGACCTCTATGCCTTTCGCATCGTCACCCACTCCGAGCCGCACTGTTACCAGGCCGTCGGCGTGGTTCATGCGCTCTACAAGCCCAAGCCCGGCAGCTTCAAGGACTACATCGCGCTGCCCAAGGCCAACGGGTATCAGTCGCTGCATACCATTCTGAACTCGCCGTTCAACGTGCCGGTGGAAATCCAGATCCGGACCGAGGAGATGGATCTGGTGGCCGAAAAAGGCGCCGCCGCCCACTGGCTCTACAAGGCCTCGCCGGACCGCTCGACCGCAGTGCGCGCACGCGAATGGCTGCTCAAGCTGGTCGAAACCCAGTCACGCGCGGCCGATTCCGGCGAGTTCATGGACTCGGCCAAGGCCGAGCTGTTCCCCGACGAGATTTTTGTGTTCACCCCCCGGGGCAAGATCATCGATCTCAAGGCCGAGGCCTGTGCGCTGGACTTTGCCTATGCCATTCACACCGACGTCGGCAATTCAGCGGTCGTGGCCCGAATCGACGGCGCGGCCATGCCGCTCAGCACGCGCCTGGAAAACGGCCAGACGGTCGAAATCATTACTCGCGAAGGCGCGACGCCGCAGCCGGAGTGGCTGGAGTTCGTGGTCACCTCGCGGGCGCGGGCGAAGATTCGCAGTCATCTGAAAAACCTCGAGCAGGCCGACTCGGTCGCCATCGGCGATCGCCTGCTCGACCAGGCGCTGGGGCGGCGCGGCTATTCGCTGGAAACCATTTCCCAGCGCCGCCTTGAACGCTACCTGAAAAAATCGAGGCTCGATCGCCTGGAGGATCTCCTGGTCCGGATTGCTCGCGGCGACGTGCTGGCCCCGGCGGTGGCCGCCAAGCTGCTGCCGATCACCGAAAGTCTGCGCCGGCGCGCCGAGGAGGGCGGAACGGCCAGCCTGACGATCGGCGGCGACGAGGGCAGTGCCGTGATTTATGCCACCTGCTGCCATCCCATCCCCGGCGATCCGGTGATGGGCTATCTCTCGCCCGGCAAGGGCGTGGTGATTCATCGCCAGCGTTGCCCGAACGTGGTGGGTCTGCAGAAAAACAATCCGGATCGTTGCCTGGAAGTCACCTGGGAGCCGCTGATCCACGGCCATTTCTCGGTGGCGCTGAACCTGATCACGGTCAACGGGCCGGGCGTGCTGGCATCGATTTCGGCCGCGCTGGGTCAGATCGGCGCCAACATCGAGCAGGTCGAGCAAAGCCATTCAACCCGGGATACGGCCGCGCTGCGTTTCGTTCTGAGCGTGACCGGCCGCGATCAGCTAGCACGCGTGATGCGCCGGCTGCGCCGCAACCCGAACGTGATGCGGATCAATCGTGAACTGGGCTGACATTCAACGGGATCGGGTCTTGCGATGCTGACCGCGCATCCCACTCGGCGGACCAAGATCGTCGCCACCCTGGGCCCGGCGACGGACGAGCCCGAGACCCTGGAGCGTCTGCTGGCGGCCGGCTGCGACATGGTGCGGGTGAACTTGTCGCACGACAAGCCGGAAACCCACGCTCGGCGGATTCGCACCGTCCGTGCGGCGGCGCGCGAGCTGGATACCGATGTGGCCGTGATGGCCGACCTGGCGGGACCGAAGATTCGCATTGACCGCTTTCGCGAGGGCTCGATCGAGCTGCAGGTCGGCCAGGACTTCACTTTGTATGCGCGCCCCGATCCCGAGGCCGGCGATCAGCACGGCGTGGGTGTTGGCTATCTGGGGCTGGCCGACGACGTTCGCCCCGGCAGCGAGCTGCTGCTTGATGACGGCCTGATTGCCTTGCGGGTCGAGCGCGTCGAGGGTGACGCCGTGCACTGCAAGGCGCTGACGCCCGGGCGGTTGTCGGACCGCAAGGGCGTGAATCTGCGCGGCGGCGGGCTTTCGGTGCCGGGGCTGGCCGAGTCCGACGAGCGGGATATCGAGCTGGCGGCCGAGTGGCAGGTGGATTATCTCGCCGTGTCCTTCCCGCGCAACGCCGAAGACATCAACCGGGCTCGCGCCTTGCTGCAGGCGGCCGGTGGGCAGGCCGGCGTGATTGCCAAGATCGAGCGAACCGAGGCCATCAAGAACCTGGCCAGTATCATCGAGGCTTCCGACGGGGTGCTGGTGGCGCGCGGTGATCTGGGCGTGGAAATCGGCGATGCCGAACTGCCCGGCCTGCAGAAAATCATCATTGCGGCCGCCTTGGAGCACAACCGGGCGGTGATTACCGCCACCCAGATGATGCAATCGATGATCGAGTCGCCCGTCCCGACCCGGGCCGAGGTGCTGGATGTGGCCAATGCCGTGATCGACGGCACGGATGCGGTGATGCTGTCGGCCGAAACGGCGGTCGGCAAGCACCCGGTGCGCGTGATCAAGTCGATGAGCGGCATCTGCGAGGGGGCGGAGCGCCACGTCCAGACCCATGTTCCGGCGCGTCGGCTCAACGTGCGTGCCGAGCGCATTGATCAGTCCATCGCCATGGCGGCGATGATGACGGCCAACAACTTGCCGGTCAAAGCGATCATCACCCTGACCGAGTCCGGATCGACCGCACAGTGGCTGAGCCGCGTGCGCTCGCCGGCGCCGATCATCGCGCTCAGTCCCAATCGAGCCGCCCTGCGCCGCATGCGGCTGTTTCAGCATGTCCACCCGCTGTTTTTCCCGCCGCTGGAGCAAGAGCTCCAGGGCGATGTGACCGATCGCGCGCTCGAGCATGTTCGCCGCGCCGGCCTGATCGGTCCGGGCGACCGGGTTGTGCTGACCCTGGGCGAGCGGCACCGCGTGCCCGGCGGCACCGATACCCTCAAGATCCTCACACTGTCGGAGTGAGCACTTTTTGCACAGCCGACTGAGGTTGTGGTATTGTTTTTGGTTGGGGTCCCGCCTACGCGATCTTCATTGATCGACTCGCGCGGGAATGCGGGGGGTGCATCTGAACATTCGCCCCGAAAGGCCAGCGCGCCCGCACAAAGTTCTGGGGGTGTCGCGTGTTCCAATTCCAAGTCACAGCCGGCCAAACCGGGGTTTCAGTCCCGGAGCGACTTTTTGTAGATGATTGGCACCGAGCGGCAGGATTCTCAGCGGCGGGCTGGTCGTGACCTCGATCATACGCCGGCGTCCCCGTTTTCTGACCT
>CAZUTZ010000300.1:0-3245 GCA_964623655.1 uncultured Wenzhouxiangella sp. | reverse complement strand
AGGCGCTTCCGGATTTCGCGTTCGAATCCGCGTTCCACGGGTCGATAAAGGCGTTCACGGGCCATGCCGTCGGGAAAATAGTTCTGCCCGGAAAAGCCCGCTTCGGTGTCGTGGTCATAAGCGTAGTCCCGACCGTAACCCAGTTGCTTCATCAGCTGGGTCGGCGCATTGAGGATATGCGCCGGCGGCGTCAGCGAGCCGTGCTTTTTCGCGCTGCCCTGGGCGTTTTTCCAGGCCCGGTAGACGGCGTTGGATTTTGGCGCAGTAGCCAAGTAAATCACTGCCTGGGCCAGCGCCAGCTCACCCTCGGGCGAACCCAGCAAATGATAGGTTTCTCGCGCAGCCAGTGCCTGCTGCAGGGCCTGCGGGTCGGCCAGGCCGATGTCTTCGCTGGCAAAGCGCACCAGGCGGCGGGCAATATAGAGCGGGTCATCGCCCGCGCCGATCATCCTCGCCAGCCAGTACAGGGCGGCGTCGGCGTCCGAGCCGCGCAGGGATTTGTGCAGGGCCGAAATCAGGTTGTAGTGGCCTTCCCGATCCTTGTCGTGGACCGGTGCGCGGCGCTGCACCCGACGAAGCAGGGTTTCTGCGTCGATCTTGCCGCTGTCCGGAGCAATGGCCGCCAGTTGTTCGACCATGTTGCACAGATAGCGCCCGTCGCCGTCGGCCAGCGTCAGCAAGAGATCGCGGGCGTGTTGCTCGAGCGGAATCGTCACGCCCAGTTCGGCTTGCGCACGGTCCAGCAGGGTTTGCAGGGCGTTTTCGTCGAGGCGTTTGAGGACCAGGACCTGCAGGCGCGACAGCAGCGCGCCGTTGAGCTCGAACGAGGGGTTTTCGGTCGTCGCGCCGACCAGCACCACCGTACCGTCTTCGACGACGGGCAGGAAGCTGTCCTGCTGTGCGCGATTGAAGCGGTGGATTTCGTCCACGAACAACAGCGTGCCCTGTCCGTCGGCCAGCCGCCGGCGAGCCTGGTCAAACACCTTGCGCAGGTCGGCGACCCCGGAAAATATGGCCGACATCGCTTCAAAGTGCATTTGCTCCACGCCGGCCAGCAAACGGGCCAGGGTGGTTTTGCCGCTGCCGGGTGGGCCCCAGAACACCAGCGACTTGAGTCGGCCGCTGTCGATCATGCTGCGCAGCGGGCCGTCTTCGGCGAGCAGATGATCCTGTCCGACCACGGCATCAAGACTCGGCGGTCGCAGGTGGTCGGCTAACGGGCGGAGGTCTGTCACGTCAAATCCATACCAATTTGGTCTTGTTTCATTCACTGCCCACGAGCATAATAGAGCTCGTGACTTTAATGACGCACAGACACACCGTTCGCAAGGCAGAAGCAGTCGTTGAACGTCAGGACTGTTACTGATGCTGCGAATCAGCAAGCTGACCGATTACGCAACGGTATTGATGGCTGCCCTGGCCCAGCACGAGCAGGATTGCGTGCCGGCCAGCCGTCTCGCCGACGATACCCGGCTGGAGCTGCCAACTGTGGCCAAAGTGCTCAAAACGCTGGCCAAATCGGGTTTGGTGCAGTCCATTCGGGGCGTCAATGGTGGCTATCGCCTGAGTCTGGCGCCGGAGGAAATTTCAGTGGCCGACATCGTTCGCGCCATGGAAGGGCCAATCGCGCTGACCGAATGCAGCCTTGAGCCGGGTCTGTGTGCGCATGAGGCCCAGTGCAGTTTGCGCGGCAACTGGCAGCGGATTGGTTTGGCGGTTGAAAAGGCGCTGGAAGATCTCAGCCTTGCTGACCTCTACCAGCCCTCTTCGGTGGCGCCCAGTCAGGGTAGCCCCCGCTCCCTCGTTAATTTCAAGATCGTGTAACACAGCAATCGGGATTCGTTTATGAACCAGACAGCTCAGCAAGTCGAACAGGTCATCCAGCAGCGGTACAAGGCCGGTTTTTACACCGACATCGAATCCGACAAGGTTCGGGCTGGACTGGATGAAGAAATCATCGCCATGATTTCGGCCAAGAAAAACGAGCCGGAATGGCTGCTCGAATGGCGTTTGAAGGCGTTTCATCAGTGGCAGAAGATGATCGGGCCCAACTGGGCGCATCTGAGCGTTCCGGCCATCGATTTTCAGAAAATCCATTACTACGCCGCACCCAAACAGAAAGATCGGCCGAAAAGCCTCGACGAAGTCGATCCGAAACTGCTGGAGACGTTCGACAAGCTGGGTGTTCCGCTGCACGAGCGCGCGCGACTGGCGGGCGTGGCCGTGGATGCGGTCTTCGATTCGGTGTCGGTCGGTACCACCTTCCAAAAGGAATTGAAGGAAGCCGGCGTGATTTTCTGCAGCTTCTCCGAGGCGGTGCAGGAGCATCCCGATCTGGTACGCGAATATCTGGGCTCGGTCGTGCCTTACTCAGACAACTATTTTGCCGCGCTGAATTCGGCGGTGTTTTCCGACGGCTCTTTCGTCTATATCCCACGCGACACGCGCTGCCCGATGGAGTTGTCCACCTACTTCCGCATCAATGCGCGGGATACCGGGCAGTTCGAGCGGACCTTGATCGTCGCCGAGCCCGGCAGCCACGTCAGCTACCTGGAAGGCTGCACCGCGCCCATGCGCGACGAAAATCAGCTGCATGCCGCGGTGGTGGAGCTGGTTGCGCTGGACAAGGCCCAGATCAAGTACTCGACCGTGCAGAACTGGTATCCGGGCGACGAGAACGGCAAGGGCGGAATCTACAACTTCGTGACCAAGCGCGGCGATTGTCGAGGCGATGACTCGCGCATTTCCTGGACTCAGGTCGAGACAGGTTCGGCGATCACCTGGAAATATCCGTCTTGTGTTCTCCGGGGGAATCGCTCTGCCGGAGAGTTTTACTCGGTGGCCCTGACCCACAACCATCAGCAGGCCGACACCGGCACCAAGATGATTCACCTGGGCAAGAACACCACCAGCAAGGTGATCTCCAAGGGCATTTCCTGCGGCAAGAGCAACAACAGCTACCGCGGGCTGGTGCGGATGGCCAAGCGGGCGCAAAACGCACGCAACTACACCCAGTGCGACAGCTTGCTGATCGGCAAGACCTGCGGGGCCCACACCTTCCCCTACATCGAGTCGTCGAACCCGACCGCCAAGATCGAACATGAGGCGACAACCTCCAGAATTGGCGAAGACCAGCTGTTTTACTGCCGCTCGCGCGGACTTGATGAGGAAGATGCCGTGGCGATGATCGTTGACGGCTTCTGCAAGGAAGTGTTCAAGGAGCTGCCGATGGAGTTCGCCGTCGA
>CAZUTZ010000299.1:0-3250 GCA_964623655.1 uncultured Wenzhouxiangella sp. | reverse complement strand
ACGGCGTGGATTTTTTCCAGCACATCGTCGATGCCGCGAACGTTGAGAAAGCTTTCCTGCTGGCCGGCAAAGGAGGCGTCGGGCAAGTCTTCGGCGGTGGCCGACGACCGTACGGCGACGGCCACATCGTCGCCGTAGCGCTTCTGCATGATCTTGAAGGCTTCACGAATCTCGGATTCCAGGCGCTCGGGCAGCGCGGTCTCCATGATCATGTCGCGCACCTTCTTACCGGTGGCGGCCAGGGCGCGCGTGTCTTCCTCATCAAGAGATTCAAGTTCGCTCTGGATGCGCTCGGCCAGGCCGGATTGCTCGAGGAAATCTCGAAAGGCTTCGGCGGTGGTGGCAAAACCGCCCGGAACGCTGACGCCGGCATCGGTCAGCTGGCTGATCATTTCTCCCAGCGAGGCGTTCTTGCCGCCGACTCGCTCAAGGTCGTCCATTCCCAGCTCTTCAAGCCAAAGGATATACTCGCTCACCACGTCTCCCTTACTAGCATCCAGCAAAATGAGTTATCCGTTAATTGTAAACGCCCGCGACCGGTCATGAGACGCACCGTCTTTTTCGTTTCCGACGGCACCGCCATTACCGCAGAGACCTTCGGGCACAGCCTCCTGACCCAGTTCCAGGACGTGGATTTCCGCGAGATCCGTCTGCCTTTCGTTGATACGGAGGACAAAGTTCGAGACGCGGTCAGCCTGATCAACAAGACGGCCGAGGCCGGCGAGGATCGACCGCTGGTGTTCAGCACGATCGTCAACCACAAGATTGGACGCGTGCTTACCGACGCCCACGCGCACATCTTTGACATGTTCGCCACCTTCATGGAGCCGCTGGAACGCGTGCTGGGCGTGGAAAGTTCGCCGCGCGTGGGCAAGGCGCACGGGATGGGCGATTCCCAGACTTATGAAGACCGCATGGAGGCGACCAACTACGCGCTGACCCACGATGACGGGATTTCCAAGCGCCTGGACAAGGCCGACGTCATCCTGGTCGGGGTGTCGCGCTCGGGCAAGACGCCGACCTGTCTTTACCTGGCGCTGCACTACGGCCTCAAGGCGGCAAACTACCCGCTGACCGAAGAAGACCTCGAACAACCCCGACTGCCGGCCTTCCTGCGCGAGCACAAGCAAAAGCTGTTCGGTCTGACCATTGATCCGGATCGCCTGTGCAAGATCCGCGAGACCCGTCGGCCCGGCAGCCGCTACGCCTCGGTCAAGCAGTGCCGCTACGAGGTCGAGGCAGCCGAAAGCATGCTGCGCGCCGCCGGCGTGCCCATGCTGTCGTCGACCGGATCGTCGGTTGAGGAGCTGGCCAGCCGGATCATTCTGCAGCTGGGACTGCGCCGGTCGCACAGCTGATTGTCTGCTGGGTCAAGACGCCGGCGAACTTTCTTGCCTGGGGGATAGGCGAAAGCGGGCGCTTGTGCTAAGCTTCCGCGGCCATGTTGACTCGTGTCCGAAATCTTCATCCACCGACCCGCGTTCTCGCGCGGCGTCTGCCCGAGCTCCACAGCGCGGTTTTCCGGGCGCTGGGGGCCTTGCTGCCCGACGGTCTGGGACGCAGCGATTGCCTGGTTTCCAGCGTGGGCTCGAGCCCGGATCTGTTCCTGCAGGTCATCGAGCGCCATAACTACACCAGCTATCTGCGCATGACCTATGTCATCGGCGACGAGCAGCAGCACAACCCCAATGCACATATCCGGGTCTACCACGATGCCCGGATGGCCGAGGCGACTGCCTTCAGCCCGGAGCAGGGCATTCAGCGTTTTGCCGGTCCGGATATCCCCATGCACGGCCTGGTCATCCGCAACTGGCGCCTGAATCAGGCCTTGCTCAAGTGGCTGGATTATCTTCTGGCCGAAGGCCACAGCGCGGCCACGCTCAAGCCGGTCGAGGAAGTCCCGCCTTTCCTGAGCCTGCCGGCCGAAGACGAGGAAGCCATCGGTTGATCCGCCGGCGCCGAATGCGCCGCCTTCAGACCGATCTTTTCGCTACAATAAATTCCCGGAAGCGAGGCGACTGAACGCTCGCCGCAGGCATCAAGCGGGTCGACTGCCAGCCAGTTGGACCCGCTTTGTATAACCGGAGGTCAGAGAACTTGGTCCCAACGCAGGCAGTGCTGGCCCTGGAAGACGGCACCACGTTTTCCGGCCGAGGTATCGGCGCGCCCGGCCATCGTGTCGGCGAGGTCGTGTTCAATACGGCCATGACCGGTTATCAGGAAATCCTCACCGATCCGAGCTACGCCGGTCAGCTGGTGACCCTGACCGCCGCTCATGTCGGCAATACCGGGGTCAACGCCGCCGATACCGAATCCAGACGTATCTTCTGCAGCGGCCTGATCGTGCGGCATTATCCGCGCCGCCACAGTTCCTGGCGCTCCCAGGGCTCACTGTCGGATTACCTGGCCGAGCAGGGCGTTCCCGGCATTGCCGGACTGGACACCCGCAGCCTGACCATACACCTGCGCGAGCACGGCGCCCAGAATGGCTGCCTGATGGTCGGCGAACAGGTCGAACCTGAGCAGGCCCTCGCGCTGGCACGCGAATGCGAGCCGATGAGCGGCCAGGACCTCGCCAGCCGGGTGTGCTGCGATTCGCCCTACGAATGGACTGAAGGCACGCTGGATCTGGCCAGCGGCCGGTTCGGCAGCGGTGCCGGCCGTGCGCACGTGGTCTGCTTCGACTTCGGCGTCAAGCACAACATGTTGCGCCTGCTGGTTGATGCCGGCTGTCGCGTCACCGTGGTGCCGGCGAAGACCTCGCTGGACGAGGCGCTGGCGCTGAAGCCGGATGGCGTGCTGCTGTCCAACGGCCCCGGCGATCCCGAGCCCTGCGATTACGCCATCGACGTCATCCGCGGCCTGCTGGCGCGCAACGTGCCGACCTTCGGCATCTGTCTGGGCCACCAGCTGCTGGCGCTGGCTGCCGGCGCCCGCACCCTCAAGATGAAATTCGGCCACCACGGCGCCAACCATCCGGTCAAGGACCTGGACACCGGCCAGGTGCTGATCACCAGCCAGAACCACGGCTTCGCCGTCGACGAAGCCTCGCTGCCCGACAGCGTCATCCCCACTCACCGCTCCCTGTTCGACGGCACCCTGCAGGGCATCCGCGTTGCCGACAAACCCGCCATGGGCTTCCAGGGCCACCCCGAAGCCAGCCCAGGGCCGCATGATTTGCGGGGGTTGTTTGGGCGGTTTGTTGAAATGATTGAGGAAGCAGGGACCAGGGACCAGGGACCAGGGACCA
>CAZUTZ010000298.1:0-3288 GCA_964623655.1 uncultured Wenzhouxiangella sp. | reverse complement strand
GGCCGGACCTCCCGGTTCGCGCACCGTGTGACAGCCGGCGAAGAACCCGAAGCGCTGCAAAATCACGCCGTTGACGGTCTGGAGGCAGTCCTCGACGCCGTCGCCGTCCAGGTCAAAGATGAGCCCCGTCGGGCCGCGATTGACCGGTATCGGCGAGCCGAAGTCTTCGAAGTCCACCCCCGGGAAAGCCGACAGGAATTCATCGCCGAACCAGTCAACGCCGATCAACGACCCGTAACTGGTCAGGTTGAAACGACCGAACGGCTGGATGGACTGGGCAGGCGTGCCGACGATGCGATTACACAGCGCATCGCGTCCGGCGCCCAGAGTGGTATCGCCTTCGTCACAAAGGCCCGAAATCGTACTGCCAAGCAGCAGCGGGTCAAGTCCGAATGTGGCAATGTCGTCGGCCTGAACAAAGCGGACGGGGTTGGGCCAGGCCGAGGCCAGGCGGTCGCCGCGGGTGTGGAAACGATCCCCCTGCCTGAGGCCTTCGGTGTCTTCGAAATTCACCGAGAAGGTCACGTTGCCGCGCCCGTCGTCGAAGTTGTTGCCCCAGGTGCCCGAAACCTGTCTGCGGTCGGCGTCGCCGCGATGAGAGAGGTTGTATTGAGCGCTGATGTCCACGCCCTCGAAGTCATCCTTGAGCACGAAGTTGACGACCCCGGTGACCGCGTCGGCCCCGTAGACGGCCGAGGCGCCGCCGGTCAGTACTTCGACGCGCTCGATCAGGGCCGGAGGGATCGTGTTGACGTCCACCGCAGCACTTCCGGCCAGACCGGCCACGTGGCGACGACCGTTGACCAGGGTCAGCGTCCGGACCGAACCAAGATTGCGAAGGTTCAGCACCCCGGCACCGGCGGCACCGAGCGCGTTCTGATTGGCCGAAGCGTTGTCCGAGCCCAGCAAGGCCGGCAGGCGGCTGACCACGTCAATGACGTTGACTTCACCGGACAACTCGATATCTTCCGAGTCCACTGACTGAACCGGCGCCGGAGAAATGAGGTTGGGGTCACGCGCGATCCGCGAACCGGTCACGACGATCCGGTCGGTCAGTTCGTCATCGGCTTCGGCTTCGATCTGCGCGCCGCCTTCGCCGTCGGCAAGCTGATCCTGCTCGGCTTCCGTTTCGGCATAGGCCGGAATACCTCCCAGGCCCAGGGCCAGAAGGCCCGCCGAAATGGCGGAGACAAGGGGATGAGGGTTCAAGGTCTTCGCCATTTCGCTGTCCTCCCAGATCATGCGTTACAGGCTGGTCAATGCCCTTATCAAACGGGCTTCGAACCCGAATGTAATCGACTCTTAACAATAATGCAACGCACAACTCATGTTTTTTCCGCCGCACTGCCGGGCCTTTGTTGACGGCTGCTCGCGCCGGCTATCCCCTTACCCGGTGTTCTGCAGCCCCTGGGCAATCCCGTGCACGCAGGCGATGAGCGCCTGTTCCAGGCTGGCGTCCTCGCGCTCGCCGGCACGCCAGCGCGCCAGCAGATCCACCTGGGTGAAGCTCATCGGGTCGACGTAGGGATTGCGCAGCAAGATCGTTCGTCTGAGCGTCGGGTCACGCTCGAGCAGCTCGTCCTGTCCCTTGACCAGGCAAATCAGGCGCTCGGTGCGGCGGAATTCCTCGGCAATGGTCGGGAAATAGCGCTGTTCCAGATCGCCGCTCAAGCGGGCATAGACGGCGGCAATATCCAGATCGGACTTGGCCATGGCCATTTCGGCGTCCTGCAGCAGATTGGCAAAAAACAGCCAGCGCTCGTTGAGATCGCGCAAGGCCTCGACCCCGACCTCGTCGGCCAGCCGTTCGAGTCCACTGCCGAGCCCGTACCACCCCGGCAGGCTGTGTCGGCTCTGGCCCCAGGCAAAGACCCAGGGAATGGCGCGCAGGCCGTCGATGCCGGTTTTTTTCTGGCGCGAGGCCGGGCGCGAGCCGATCCGCATGCGCTCAATCACGTCAATCGGCGTGGCGGTGCGGAAATAGTCGGCAAACGCCGAGTCACCATAGACCAGATCGCGATAGGACTGGCGCGAATAATCAGCCAGGCGAGCCATCAGCTGACCGTCTTCATCACCCACCCGGGCCTGACCCACGCCCAGCGTGGCCTTGATGATGGCGCCGCCGGTCTGCTCGAGATGGCGACCGGCAATGGCTCGCAGCGCGTATTTCCGATGGATGACTTCGCCCTGCTCGGTCATGCGCAGATGACCGGCCACCGAACCGGGCGGCGAGGCCAGCACCGCGCTGTGGGTCTTGCCGCCGCCACGGCCGATGGTGCCACCGCGGCCGTGGAAAAACACAACGCGTACGCCCTTATCGGCAAACAGCGCCGTCAACTGGGTCTGGGCATCCTGCAGCGACCAGCGCGAGGCCACCATGCCGCCGTCCTTGTTGCTGTCGGAGTAGCCGAGCATGATCATCTGGCGATTGCGGCGCCGCTCCAGCAGCTCGCGCCAGGCCGGCAGCTCGAGAAGACCGGTCATGACCCGCTCGGCGGCCTGCAGATCCGCAACGGTTTCAAACAGCGGCACCAGGTCCAGGCGGCCGTCCTCGATGCCGGCGGCGCGGGCCATCAGCCAGGCGGCCAGGATGTCGTCGGCGTTGCGGCTCATGCTGACAATCAGCGTGCCGATGGCCTCCGGCCCGAAGCGATAATGCGCCGTGGCCGCCGCCTCGAGCAGGCGAAAAACCGGGTGGTCGTCGTCTTTGAACTCATGCCCCTGCGCGAGCTTGTCCATGAGCGTGGAAGTTCGTTCTTCGGGAGCGCGCTCCGGCCAGTCAGGATCATCCAGCTGGCGAGCCACGGCTTCGTGGAGATCGCCGGAGTCGATGCGCAGGTCCAGGGCGGCCAGGTGAAACCCGAAGATATCGGCCCGTCGTCGCAGGCGCTGGACCGGGAACAGACCGGCACGTCGACCGCTGTGCGCCTCGAGACTTTCCACGATCAAATCGAGATCGTGGCGGAACTGGTCGGCGTACTCATAGCCGGCCCGATGCTCGTCCAGCGTGCCGCGCAGTCGCGCATCGACAAAGCACAAAAAGACCCGATAGGGCATGTCGGCATGGCGGGCCGGCACCGCCTTGTCGACTTCCGGCAGCCGGCGCCGATAGTCGACGATCCGGTCTTTCAGCGCCTGGCTGACGCCGATGCGTCCCTCGGTCTGGCTCAGCAGCCGATTCAGTCGCCCGACTTCGCGCCGATAGTTCGCGATGACCTGTCGACGCTGCTCGGCCAGGGTGCCGAGCACGGTATCCGGCCCGACGTTGGGATTGCCGTCCATATCGCC
>CAZUTZ010000297.1:0-3299 GCA_964623655.1 uncultured Wenzhouxiangella sp. | reverse complement strand
TCGCCGGTCTCGGTATTGACCTTGATCTTCTCGCCCGGGGTGATGTAGTCCGGCACCATCACATCGACGCCGGTCTCGAGCCGGGCCGGTTTCGCCGAGCGCGAGGCCGTTGCGCCCTTCATGACCGGCGCGGTGTCGGTCACCTCCAGCACCACCGACTGCGGCAGCTGGATGGCCACCGGCTGCTCGCCGATGATCAGCACATAAATACCGTCCTGCCCTTCCAGAAGGTAAGCCGCGGCATCGCCCACATCGGCCTCGGACAGCACGTACTGGCTGTAGTCCTCGTTGTCCATGAACACCAGGCCGTCGGCGTCGCGATAGGAGTACTCGCACAACCGACGGGTCAGGTCGGCCTCTTTCAGCGCATCGTCGCCCTTGAAGCTCAGCTCCCGGCGCTCGCCGCCGGGAATGGCCTCGAGCTTGAAGCGATAGATGGTGCCGCCGCCGCGGGCGGTGGGCGCGGAGCGGTCGATCTGGCGGACGGCATAAACCGTGCCCTCATGCTCGACCACCTGGCCGCGCTTGATCTCGTTGACTTTCGGCATATTGATGAATTTCCCGGATGCAGCCGGTTGAGAAGGCGAATGCGGGATTATAGGCAAACGCTCCGCCCTTCATCCGCGCTGCATCCGCTATTCTTCGCGCTCATGAGCCTAAGCAAACGCCCCATCTTGCTGCGCAGTTTCTGGGTCAGCCTGATCACGGTGATCGTACTGATCGCCGCGGCCTGGTTTGGCGGCCGCCACTGGCTGGCCAACTCGCTGATGCCTTACGAGGGCCAGGTCGAGCTGGCCGGCCTGCAGGCGGAGGTCGAAATCCTGTTCGACGCGCGCGGCATCCCGCGGATTTACGCCGACAGCGACGCCGACGCCCTGCACGCGCTGGGCTGGCTGCACGCCGGAGAACGCCTGTTTCAGATGGAGCTGATCCGGCGCCTGGCCGGCGGCGAGCTGGCCGAACTGGTGGGTCCGGCCGCGCTGGAGCTCGATATCGTCCACCGTGGATTCGGGTTTACCCGCCGGATCCAGGAAGACCCGCCCGAACTGGATACCGACACCCGGCGCCTGGTGGAAGGCTACGTGGCCGGAATCAACGCACGCATCGAATCCGACCGGCCGCTGCCGCCGGAATTCGTGCTGCTGGGCCAGCAGCCGCGCCCCTGGTCGGTCGACGACGTGCTGGGCGTGGCCTATTACCAGACCTTTTTCCCGCTGACCCTGGTCCAGCAGATCCGCGACGCCTACCACGCCATCAGCGAATCCTTCGGGCCCGAAGCCGGGCAATGGCTGCATGCGCTGACCCGTTCAGGCCTGCCCAGCGTGCCGATCAACCGCATGACCGAGGCCTCCAACACCTGGGTCGTCGCCCCCGAGCGGTCGGCCTCCGGCGCCGCGCTGCACGCCTCCGATCCGCACCTGGAGTTCGATATCGCACCCGGCCTGTGGTATGCCGCAGGCCTCCACAGCCGCGAAGGTCTGGACGTGCTGGGTGTCACCGCACCGGGCCTGCCCTTCGTCGCCATGGGTCACAACGGCCAGATCGCCTGGGCCTTCACCGTCGCGCCGGTGGATCTGTTCGAGCTGTATCGGCTGGCGCGCGATCCCGACGACCCGACCCAACTCAAGGGCCCGGACGGTCCGCTGGCGTTGATCGAGCGCGATGAGTCCATCTCGATCCGTGATGCCGAGCAGCCCCGGCGCGAGACCTTCCACGACACCGAACTCGGCAAGGTCGTCGAGATCAGCGAAGAAGAAGTCCTGGTCCTGCGCTGGGCCGGCTTCGAGCTGCCCATCGAACCGCTGCTGCGTTCAGGCCTGGCCATCAACCGCGCGCGTGATTTCGACCAGTTCCGCGCTGCTGCCAGCGACATGGGCGCGCTGTCGGTCAACTGGACCTACTCGGATCGGTCCGGCAACATCGGCTACGTCCAGTCCACGCCGGTCCCGATTCGAAACCACGACCGGTTCCATCGCGTTCTCGACGGCGCCGATCCAGAGATGCAGTGGCAGGGTTTTCACCCGCCCGAGCAGCGCCCGTTCGCCATCAATCCCGCACAGGGCTGGCTGGCCAACGCCAACAACCTGGCCGCCGGGGACTGGGACTTCGAACTGCCGGGGTTTTACTACCAGGACCGCAAGCGCCGCGCGACCGAGCTGCTCGAAAGCGACGACAGCTTCGACCAGTCCGACATGACCCGCTTCCAGCTCGATCAAACCTCCGACCGCGCGCTCCACTGGAAAGACTGGCTGGCCGACACCGCCGAGCGTTCCGGTCGCACGCTGATTACCGAGGACCTCAGAGGGTGGAACGGCGAAATGGATCCCTTCTCCGATGTTGCCGGCCTGTTTGCCCGCTGGTGGGGCTATCTGCCGCGCGCGCTTTTTGAATCCGACGACCCCGACCGCCCGGACTGGCGCCTGCTGCGCCCGGTGATGGACGGCTGGCTGCACGAGGGCGAGGATTTTCCGGATCTGGCCGTGCGCGATCGCGATGAAGCCGCGCTGATGGCGCTGGATGATGCCCTGCGCGCCGGTGCCCGACCGCTGGGGTTTATCCAGACCCTGCACGTGCGGCATCCCCTGGCCGAAGCCGGGATACTGGATCGCTGGCTGGGCCTGAGTCGCGGCCCTTTCCCCTTCGGCGGCGATGCCTCCAGCCTCAACGCCAACTTCGCCCAGTTCGACACTGAAACCGCCACCTGGCGCTCGCGCGCCGGCGCTTCGATGCGCTACAGCCTGGACTGGTCCGACCCCGATGCCTTTACCCTGAACCTGGCGCTGGGCCAGTCCGGCCACCCGCTCAGCCCGCACTTCGACAGCTTTCTGGCCGAGTTTCTGGAAGGGGAAGCCTGGACCGTGCCCTGGACGCCCGAAGTGGTGCGCGACCGTGCTGAGAGCCGGCTGCTGCTTGCGCCGCAGGGCTAGAACCCACAAACTCGCCGCATGACGACCAGCGACCACCAGCTCGATCCGTTGCCGCCGCCCCCGGCCTATTTCCGCTGGGGTGTGCTGCTGTTCATCAGCCTGGCGATGTTCGGCAACTATTACGTCTACGACTCGCTCGGGCCGGTCATCGACCTGATGCGCGAGCAGCTCGGCTTTTCCTACAGCCAGATCGGCTGGCTGTCGACCGGCTACAACCTGGCCGCGCTGACCGTGCTGCTGGCCGGCGGGGTGATGATCGACCGCTTCGGCACCAAGCGCGCCATTTTCATCTTCGCCTGGGTCTGCGTCGCGGCCGCCGCCCTGACCGCCCTGGCTCCACGCTACGAGACCATCCTCGCCGGGCGCGTGCTG
>CAZUTZ010000296.1:0-3304 GCA_964623655.1 uncultured Wenzhouxiangella sp. | reverse complement strand
TTCCTGACTGAGCGTGTAGGTACCATTGATCTCAGAGCGCAGGTTGCCCATGTCACCGAGATCAAGATTGGTTCGAACCGAGAAGTCAAAACCGTCGGTTTCAATCGTACCCAAGCTGGCAAAACCACGCTGAGCGAACACAACCTGACCCTGATCACCGAACTCGACACCAAGACCCAGGCTCGGATCCGGCCGCGCCGACCCGGCCGGGAATTGGCTCAGCCCCGGCGGGCAGTTGGTCGTAGTGCCTTCCAGGCAGTTAATGATCGTCTGCGCACCGATGGGGGCCACACGGTCGGTGATCTTGATGTTCCAGTAATCCAAAGTGGCGCTCAACCAGTTGGTCGGCTCAAACACCGTGCCAAAGCTGAACTGCTCGGACTGCTCGGCGCCCAGATCCGGGTTAGCGATCACAAAACCGGTGATCTGAATGGCCTCCGTCGGATCTTCATTGCCGAAGAAGTTTGCGGTCGGCTCGTGCACGACGCTGTCGGCACTGAAAGATGGCTGCTGGGACAGCAGGTCCAGCGGCGGCGCGCGGAAGCCTTCACCGTAGGAAGCACGGACGGCCAGCGTATCGTGGGCATCCCAGCGCAGGGACAACTTGGGTGAGAAGTTCGTGCCGAAGTCAGAGTAATCGTCGTAACGGCCGGCTACCGATACTTCCAGGTTGTCCAATACGGGGAAGAGCAGCTCGCCGTAGACAGCCCACTGGTCACGATCCCCAAACGCCGAGTTGCCTGATGAGCCGGTGATATTACCGTTGGCCTGCAGATCATCAAAAATGTCCTGATAATTCTCGTCACGATATTCAGCGCCGACCGCAAAACCTACTGGGCCGTTGGCCATTTCGAACAAGTCGCCGGTCACGAGGCCGCGGTACTCACGCGAGACGAAACGGGCATCTCGGTTGATCGTCGCTGTAAACGACTGCAACGCGTCTGCTGGGACGTTGAACGGATCGTAGATGTTGTACGCGCCGCTGTCGAACTGCGGCTGAGCCAGCGCAGAAACGATGTAATTGCGACCCAGCTCGTTGTACTGAGACTCAACCCGGCGAGCGCCAAACTCGACGCCGTAGTCGCCAATCTGCCCGGTGACATAGAAATCGAGGTCATAGACCGAGGCATCCGTGGTGGTATCACGAGGGCCATTAGCGGCAAACCGGTGCGCGAGGAGCAACTGATCGTCGGGGCCGCCGTACACGAAAGCGGGGTTGCCATCGTCATCAAAAGCCGGGTTACCGTCAGCGTCCAGCGCACGAATCGGATCCTGATACTGCTCCCAGGCAGGGTTCAGGCCACCAGCAGATGCGGGCGTGCCCGGATGATTAGGAGTGCCCGGATCCAGACGAATGAAGCCAAAGCCACCGACAAGCCAGGGCGAAGAGGGAACCGGGGCATAACGGCCGAAACTCTTGACGCGGGTGACACCGCTGTTCAAGTGCAGGGTCCAATCCTGGTCGATATCATAGCTGCCGCGAACAAACAGCGACTGGTTCTCGATCTCGGCTTCGTCAGCCGCCTGGAGCGTAAAGTCGTAGAAACAACGGCCACCGCGTGAACCGATTCCTGAGGTTACGAAGCCTTCGCCGGTACACCCGTCGCCAGGAACAGACGACCCAAACTCTGGATGCTGGAAGAAGGCCCCCCCCGCGGTCAAAATGTTGTTCGAGAAAATGGAATTAACACCGCGGGACCACTCACGATCACGCTGGAAAATGATGTCTCGCTTGTTGTTCGACACGCCGGCCATAATTCTACCGTCGGCCCCGGAAGCGCCAATAATGGCTGAGGCTTCACGGGTTTCGCCGCCCGGGCGCTTGGGATCGGAAATGCCGATCATCAGCTCAGCGCCGGTGAAGTCCTGACGAGTGATAATGTTGACCACACCCCCGATGGCGTCGGAGCCGTAAATGGCCGAGGCACCGTCGGAGAGGATTTCGATCCGCTCAACCGCGGCCAGCGGGATGGCGTTCAAATCCTGGCCTGAGCCAACGTTGGGAGCCGTTGGCGCCCGGCGGCCGTCGATCAGAACCAGCGTGCGGCCTTCGCCGAGATTACGCAGCGAGATACCGCCGAAAGATTGTGCGGTGCTGCCGGACTGCGGCCGGAAGGAACCGCCACTGTTGATCGGCTGGTTGCGCAGTAGATCGGCGACCGAGGTCTTGCCGGAAAGCTCAATGCTGGCGCGGTCGATAATCTGAACCGGTACGGCGCCGTCGAGGTCGTCGCGCACAATGCGCGAACCGGTCACAACGATACGGTCAGTCGTCAGTTCTTCATCCTGGTCCTGGGCGACGACCGGTGCAGCGGTCATTGCCAGACCGGCTACCACGCCTGCCCCGAGGGCGGTGTGGATTGCCGTAGCAAGGGGGTTGCGGTTGTGCTTCATCAGACTCTCCAAATGTGTCTTTTATGTGATTACGTTCAGTGGCACTCGATACTTTTAAAGTAAGCGTCGCCCGTTTCAATGACTGAGCCGGAGAACGGTCCAAAAATTTAAGACGAGCGCGCCCTGACGGGGAACACCGTTCCAGCTTGGAGCGGGATAGTAGCACCAAAAAAAGTGGATTGAAAGGGCTCTGTTAACTTTCGATGAAACGCCGCTGAACCTTTTTTATATCGCGAAGCGGTTGGATTTTAAGAGTTTTTGGCAAAAACCGACCGAACTTTGAAGCTGCACCAGGATTGAGCACTTAACGCGTGGGCACGCTGCTACCTAGGAAACGTCGCCCGCCTGGACGCGGGTACGAGGGTCAAAAATCCGATATCCGGATGGCCAGCAGAAAAGGCGGGCCCGAAGCCCGCCTTTTCTGACGCATGCTGTCATGCCTCGTCAGAAGCTGACGTTAACGCCCAGCGTATAAAAACGCCCGATTACATCATAGAACTGCGGGAAGGTATTGCCGCTGTTGGCAGCGGTTGAACCAATCGTGTCGCCGACGTTTGGCGGATCACGGTCCAGCAGGTTGTTGATGGTCAGGTTCAGACGAACGTTTTCGTTGATTCTCCAAGCACCAGCCAGGTCGAAGTAATGAATCCGACCAATCGATGAGTACTCGTCCAGCCAGGTGCCAGAGCCAGGCTCAACCGACAGACCACCCATGTAACGCCAGTTCAGCGACAGGTCGTAGTCGCCCATGGTCCAGGTGGTGCGCTGGTTGAAGCGCAGCTTGTGGATCAGGCCAGCGCCGGTGGCATCGTTACAGGCCACGCTGTAGAAGCCAAGGCAGTCGCGTGAATCCGAGGCCGGGTTGTCACGGAACTCCCAGTCCAGAACGCGGGTCAGGTTGAGATTGAAT
>CAZUTZ010000295.1:0-3306 GCA_964623655.1 uncultured Wenzhouxiangella sp. | reverse complement strand
CACAGCGAAGACGATCGCTTGATTGGCCTGCACACGAATTCACGGGATTTCAGCTAAAACCCGCCGGTCGGAAAGAGGCATGCGAAGATGTTGCGATGAAGGTCAAGTATCTCGATCTGTTTCGCCGTTCCCTGTCCACTACCGGGCTGCTCGTCGGTACTCTTTTGTTTGCCGCCTCACTTTCGCCCAGCCTGGTGCCGCGCCCTTTTTTGATGCAGGCGCTGCTGGCCGGCGTCGCGTTTTCGGCGGGCTACGGCGTTGGTGTATTCCTGAACTGGCTGTGGCGTTTCATGGAACTGCCGGAACTCAGAGGCCGCCCGCTGTGGATCGGAAAGATTCTGGCCTGGACGGTCTGCGTTTCCCTGGCCGGCTGGTTTCTTTTCCGCACCTCGACCTGGCAGAACAGCGTGCGAGAACTCATGGAGCTGCCGCCGGTGGAAACGGCGCGACCCTTTTCGGTCGGCCTGATCGCGATGCTGGTGTTCGTGCTGCTGTTGGGTCTGGCGCGGTTGATGCGCCTGATCAAGCGCACGGTTTCGCGCACCGCCGATCGCTGGGTGCCCGGGCGGGTCGCGCTGGTCGTCGGCGTAGTCGTTACGGCCACCCTGTTCTGGGGCCTTGCCTCCGGCGTTCTGGCCAGAGCGGTGCTCAACAGTTTCGACTCTTCGTTTCAGCAGCTGGATTTGCTGATTGAAGACGAACTTGAGCCGCCACAACACCCCTTGGTCGCGGGCTCGGCGCATTCCCTGCTGGACTGGGACGAGCTGGGTCGCCAGGGTCGGCGGTTCGTTGCTGGAGCCCCATCGACCGACGACCTGGCGGCGATGAGTCCGGCTTCGATCCGCAAGCCCTTGCGGGTCTATGTCGGGCTCAATTCGGCGGACACCATTGAGGAGCGGGCGCAGCTCGCGCTGGAGGAGATGCTGCGGGTCGACGCCTTCAATCGCGACTACCTGGTCGTCATCACCCCAACCGGTACTGGCTGGGTTGATCCGGGCGGCATCCGCAGTTTCGAGTATCTGGTCGGCGGGAACGTCGCCAGCGTGGCAGTGCAATACTCCTATCTGCCGAGCTGGCTGTCTTTGCTCGCCCAGGAAGAGATGGGTCAGGAGACGGCCAAGGAACTGTTCACGCTCATCTATCGGCACTGGCGCAGCCTGCCGGCCGAGAATCGGCCGCGGCTTTATCTGTTCGGGCTCAGTCTCGGTGCTTTGAATTCAGAACGCTCGGCGGATATCTGGGATCTCGTCGCCGAGCCGATCGACGGGGCGCTCTGGAGCGGGCCGCCGTTCCGCTCGCAGACCTGGCGCTGGATCAGCGCGCACCGCAACCCGGGCACACCGGCCTGGCTGCCGCGCTTTCGCGATGGCTCGGTGATCCGCTTTGCCAATCAGGACGGCGATCTGGCCGACTTTGACGCACCCTGGGGTCCTTTCCGCATCGTCTACCTGCAATACGCCAGCGACCCGATCAGCTTCTTCCGACCCGAAGCCGTGTTTCGCGAGCCTTCCTGGATGCGGGGCGAGACGGGTCCGGATGTCTCGCCTTTCCTGCGCTGGTATCCGATCGTGACTTTCCTGCAGCTGGCCGTCGACATCGCCGCCGCCGAAACTGCACCCGTCGGTCATGGACATTCCTATGCAACAGAACACTATCTGCAGGCCTGGCACGCGTTGCTTGAGCCGCCAGGATGGGACGCAGACCGCCTTGAGGAGTTGAAAAGAAAGATCGGCGATCTGCCGCCGGATGGCACGAAGGACTGAGGCAAGCAGTTTTTCGCATCAGTTGCCGCGGCCGGCGACCCAGCGTTTGGCCATCGCGCCGCCCAGCAACAGGATGCTCAGCGCGATCAGCGGCAGCCCGGTGCGAAAATCCATGGCGTCTCCCGCTTCGACCGCCTCGACCAGGCCGTGAACGGCACTGGCGTAGACGCCCCACTTGAAAGCCAGCCCGACAACGGCCGCACCCAGAAACCCAACCAGCCCGAGGCCGAGCACGCCGCCGGCGAAGTTCACCACCGAGTGGGGGAAACCCGGCAGAACCCGTAAGGCAGTCTGAGTCAGCACACCGCCCTGTTCTGACAGCAGCCGCACGATGCGGCGGCCGAACCCCTCAGGCTGCCAGCCGCCGCCCACCCGCGAGCTGAACAGATAGGCGCCGTAAGCACCGCCAACACTCCCCAGCAGGAGTATCAGCGTCGCCTGCAGCGGCGCCAGAAACGGCGCAATCAACCAGAACCCCAGACTGCCCGGCAAGCCAAAGGTAAACAGGCCGGCCATGCCCACAATCACACCAATCTTAAACAGGGGATGGGCCGCCAGATCGCGCCCGAAAGCCAGCAGATCCTCGAGCCCCCATGGCTGCAGGGCGCCAACGGTCACGCCAACGACGATCAGCGCCGGCAAGATCAGCATGCGTGGCTGGATTCCAGACTTTTCCTCGCTTTCGGTCTTTGGCATGACAGTCTTATATCACGCGGCCTGGAAACTGGCGCTGGTGTCTGGACGCGCGATGGCGCGGCGCGCAGCGCCGGAAACCTTGCCACGAAATTTAACATGTGGCACGCTTCGGGCAGATGTGACACTTCCAGGTGATCGGCATGACGGCCAAAGAGAGAGAAGTTCGAGTGGGGGCGCAAGGCCGTGTCGTATTGCCGGCGGCTCTGCGCAAGACCATGGGGCTGAAACCCGGAGACCGCCTGATTGCCCGCTTTGACGGCGAGTGCCTCATTCTCGAACCGAGCTCGAAGATCAGACGGCGACTACAGTCACGCTTCAGCCAAGTGGCAGAGCAAACGAGCCTGGTCGATGAGCTCATCGCCGAACGTCGACGCGAGTCGGAAATCGAGGCGGGTCCATCTTGACCGTCGTTCTGGACGCCTCAGCGTTGCTGGCGTTTCTCCAAAACGAGCAGGGCGGGCAGGCGGTCGCCGACGCACTTGAAGACGCCATGGTTTCCACCGTCAATTGGGCCGAGGTGGTGCAGAAGGCGATCCGTCATGACGTTGAAATCCGGGGAATGCGCGAGGACTTCGAAGGGCTCGGAGTCCGGATCGCGGTGTTCAGCAGCAGCTAGTGGGCCATGCGGCTAATAAGGTAACGCTCAGCCGTCGCACAAGCGTTGTGGGCAAGGCGCGCGAGCGCAGGACTGGCCGTCGCCAATTCAAGCGAGCGGAACACGGGCAACGGCTGCACTTGCAAGGCTTCATTCGCTTCGCGAAAGTCGCCATGCCGCTCCGCCTGCCCTGCCCGCGGCGCTTGTGCGACGGCCCTTCGGGAGCCACTGTGCTGGCGCGACTCGGCGTTG
>CAZUTZ010000294.1:0-3352 GCA_964623655.1 uncultured Wenzhouxiangella sp. | reverse complement strand
TGACTTCCAGCGCCGCCTCGCCCAGCTGGCCGCCGCGCTGGGCCATGACCATGGGCCGGGTCCATTCGTGCACGGCGGCAATCGCCAGACCGGCCGCCAGTGCGATCGCGACCAGTACGCCCTGGATGCGCAGGACCGAGCCGATCGGGCCGCGCGAGGTTTCTTCGGTCATGATTCCACTCCTTCCGGCAGGGGCCGCGGTCGGGTCCAGCGATCGATATGCGGCGTCAGCGCGCTGCCCAGCAACAGCGCGTAGACCACGCCTTCGGCCTGGCCGCTGAACTGGCGGATCACGATCACCAAAAGGCCGATGGCCAGCCCGTAGATCCAGGCGCCGCGCCGGGTCGTCGGCGAGATGCCCGGATCGGTGGCCAGGAACCAGGCGCCCAGCATCAACCCGCCGCTGCTCAAGGCCACCAGCACCGGCGGATAACGATCGGCGTCGAACAGGTGCAGCCCGGCGCTGAAAACCGCCACCGCGCCCAGGATGGCCGCCGGTATGCGCCAGTCGATGGCGCGCCGATAGACCAGGTACAGCCCGCCCAGCAGCACCAGCAGCGCGCTGGTTTCGCCGACCGACCCGGCGATCGTGCCCAGCCACAGATTGATCACCGGCTCCACGCCCGCCTCGCCGGATTTGAGCGCGGTCAGCGGCGTCGCCCCGCTGATGCCGTCATAGGGTGCCTCGGGCGTGAGAAACGGCAGGGCCAGGCTGGTTGCCGGCAGTTCGGTCGCCCGCCCGGCGGACAGGGGTGTGACCCAGGCCTGCGCCATGGCCGTGGGGAAAGCCGCCTGCAAAAACACCCGACCGACCAGCACCGGATGAAACGCTGGGCCGCCCAGGCCGCCGAATAGATGTTTACCCACCGCCACGGCCACAAAACCGCCGAAGGCGACCATCCACAACGGCAGCGCCGGCGGCAGGGTCAGCCCCAGCAGCAGACCGGTCAGAATCGCGGTGCCGTCGCCCAGGGCGGAACGGGCTCCGAAAATGCGCTCGGCCAGCAGGCAGGCCAGGATGGCAACCACAATCGTCGCCAGTGCCGCCAGGCCGAACAACACCACGGCGAACACGGTCACCGGCAGCAGCGCAACCACGCTGTGCAGCATCAGGTTGGGCACCGCGCGGCCGGCGTGCAGATGCGGCGCGCCGAACAGGCGCATTGCTCGCGTCGAGGCGCTCATGCGACAGCCCCCTCGTTGGCGAGCTGCCGTGCCCGGCGATGCTGCAGCTTGGCGGCGCGGAACATCTGCACCAGCGGGATATGCGAGGGGCAAACATAAGAGCAGCAGCCGCACTCGAAGCAACGCTGCAGGTGCCAGTCGTCGACCATGGCGTCGATTTCGCCGCCGCGCGCCAGCAGGCCCAGCTCGGCCGGATGCAGCTGCACCGGGCAGGCCGCGACGCATTCGCCGCAGCGGATGCACGGCATGGGATCAGGGATCCGGGCCGCCGAATCGGCCGAGACCGCCATCAGACCCGTGGTCGCCTTGGTGACCGGCCGATCGAGCGCGGCGAGGGAGCGGCCGCGCATCGGCCCGCCGAGCAGCACGTGATCCAGCTCGGCCTGGGCGCCGGCCTGGGCCAGCGCAAATTCGATCGGGGTGCCCAGCGGCACCCGGTAGTTGCCGGGCCGGCTCAAGCCGTCGCCAGCCAGGGTCAGCAGCTGGTCGGTCATCACCCGACCGTTGCCCAGCAGGCGGCCGATCTCGGCCACGGTGCCCAGGTTGAATACGGCGACGTCGGAGGCGCTGAAGTCGCGGCCGCCACCGCTCAGTACGCGCGGCAGCAGGGCGGCCGCGCCTTGCGGATAGCGGGGTTTGAGGATGCGCAGCTCGGGGCGTGGGCCGTCGGCCACGCCGTCAAGCAGCCTGGCCGCCCTATCGCCGTCCGGGCTTTCCACGGCCAGTACGGCACGGTCGGTCTCCAGAACGCGCAGCAGACAGCGCATCCCGGTGATCACGTCGGCGTCCTGGCCGATCAGCCAGGCCGGCACGCGGTGAAAACCGGGTTCGCCTTCGATGCCGTTGATCACCAGCACTTTCGCACCGCGCTCGCGGGCGCGCGCCAGACGAAGATGCGTGGGCCCGGCCTCGCCGCCCAACCCGACCAGGCCGGTCTCGCGGATGGCCAGCAGCAGTTCCGTGGGACTGCTGCGCTCGGGTTGAATGGATGGCTTGCCGATTTCTTCCTGCGTATCTCCGGCCAGCGGCGCCAGTTCGATCACCCGCACCGTGCCGCCATCGCTGTCGGGCTGCTCGCTGATCCGCACCACCCGGCCGGTGGCCGGTGCATGCAGCGGCACGGCCGTTTCCTCCTCGGCCCGGGCCAGCAGCTGGCCGCGCTGGACCTCATCGCCGGCGCGAACGACGGCCATCGCTTCAGCGCCTTTGTGCTGACGCAGCGGCAGCTTGAGACGCGGGGCGAAAGCCAGCTGGCGAACGCGCGCGTCCGCTTCGCTACGCTCGCTGACCGGCAGCCTGATGCCGCCCTGAAATCCCGACTGCCGCCCGAACATTGATCTGATCATCGGACCTCTTAGTTGAACTTCTCGCCGCGCGCGATCCAGCGCTCGATGCCCGGCGCGCTGCGGTCGCGCGGCAGGCCGGGATGGATGATCTCTTCCTTGCAGCGCTCGGCGGCCTTGACCAGGTCGCTGTAGGGACCTGCGTTCGGGTCCTTGATCTCGGCCTTGCCCTCGCTGTTGTAGGCGAAGATGCGCGGGTTGATCAAGGTGCACTCGTCGCAGGCCGAGCACTGCGGTGTGTCGATCCAAGGAGCCATGTAGTCCGCCTCGTCCGCCGGCGCTGACGGCTCGGGCTTGCCTTTGGCGGGTGCGGCCGGCGCTGCCGGCGCGCTCGGGGCAGAAGCCGACGGCGCGCCTTCCTCACCGGCCAGGCGCAGCAGCGAATCACTCAGACGCCCGATCAGCTCGGCACGCACTTCTTCGACCATGGCTTCGCGGTCCGGCGCCGGCGTGGCGGCCGGTTCGGCCAGTTCACACAGCAGACGCCAGAACTGCATCCGGTCCTCGCAGGAGGCGACCAGATCACTCGAGACCAGCAACCGGCCCGGCTCGCCGCCCGGCAGCAGGTGCCAGATGTAGGGGTAGCGATCCTCGCGCTCGTCTTCGGAAAGCGCCAGGTACTCGGCCAGCGGCAGCATCCCGTCGTGCCAGGCTTCGTTCGGCACGGCGCGGAAATGCTTGCGGAAGCGGCCCTCGGTGGCGGCGAAGTCGGCGAAGGTCAGCGGAAGATCGAGCTCGCGCTCCACGCCATGACGGCGATAGCGCAGCTTGTAGTCCGGCCAGTCGTCTTCGGGCGCCGGGTTGCCGCTCAAATCCAGGCAATC
>CAZUTZ010000293.1:0-3356 GCA_964623655.1 uncultured Wenzhouxiangella sp. | reverse complement strand
TGCGGAGCGTCCACACGCGCAGCCTGCCCGAGTTGCTTCAGCGCGCCGCTTCTTCGCTCCTGATTTCCACCTATCAGGCCGGAAAACTGGTTATCGCCCGCGAAGACCAAGGCCGCCTGAACACGCATTTTCGCGTCTACGACCGGCCGATGGGGGTCGCTGCCGATTCCGCTCGACTGGCCCTCGGTACGGCGATGTCGGTCGAGACCTTCTACAACATGCCGGACGTGGCCTGCAAGCTCAAACCTGCCGGGCGTCCGCTTCCCGGATGTGCTGCCATCCGCCAACCCGGCAGTCGCCGTCAGCTATGCCCTGCCGCCGCAGGCATTGAGCGAGGTGATCCAATCCGGGCCCGAACTCCCGTTGCGGTCGGTTTGAGCTGATCCGTCTGAAGCTGGTCCGGAGTGTTTTGATCAAAGACACAACGCCGGTCAGGATTCAATTGCGGTCAGCAAATCTCTTGCTCGTTGCTCCAGCTCGTCGAATCGCCGCTCGTTGACCAGCGCAGGATCGAACAGGGGTGCAACAAATCCAATCGCGTAGGCGCCGGCGTCCAGCCAGGCACGGGCATTTTCGCGGGTCACCCCGTGGGTCGGGACGATCTTGAGAAACGGCAGCGGTCCCAGGCAGGCCTTGACGTAGTCCGGGCCGATTCCCGGCGCGGGGAACAGCTTCTGCAGCGGCGCCCCGGCGCGATGGGCGGTCAGCATTTCGGTCGTGGTGTGCGTTCCGGGCATGCTGGCAACCCCGAGATTCGTCGCCGCGGTAATGACGGCGGGATCGGTCACCGGGGAGACCAGAAACTGCGCGCCGGCCTCTACTGCCTTGTGCGCTTCCTCGACCTCCAGCACGGTGCCCGCACCGACAACCACTTCCGGGTGCCGAGCGCTGAATTCTCGGATAATGTCGAACGCATCGGGAATGGTCAGGGTGAACTCGCAGATCCGGAATCCACCCCGAACCGCGGCCTCCATGGCGCCGATGGCAGCATCGGCCGAGTGGGTGCGAAGAATGGCTGAAGCCTTGTGCTGGCCAAGGCGGCTGACAAAGTCGTCTGGGGACATTACGGCAAGTTTTTGTGTAAAAGAGTAGGGTAACGACTATTGCGTTTCGCCGTGCAAGACCATTCCCTTCAGGATTCGATGACGACATGAATTTTGCTCCCCAACTCCGTATTCCCGCCACCTACATGCGCGGCGGCACCAGCAAAGGCGTTTTCTTCCGTCTCGACGATTTGCCAGAAGCGGCGCGCTCGCCCGGCGCGGCCCGCGACGCGCTGCTTTTGCGCGTCATCGGCTCGCCCGATCCCTACGCCAAGCACACCGACGGCATGGGCGGGGCGACGTCGAGCACCTCCAAGACGGTGATCCTGTCGAAATCCGATCGGCCCGACCACGACGTGGACTATCTTTTCGGCCAGGTCGCCATCGACAAGGCCTTTATCGACTGGTCGGGCAACTGCGGCAACCTGACTGCGGCCGTCGGCTCATTCGCCATCAGCAATGGTCTTGTTGACCCGACGCAAATCCCCGACAACGGCATCTGCAAGGTGCGCATCTGGCAGGCCAATATCGGCCAGACCATCGTGGCGCACGTGCCGATCAGCGAGGGCCGGGTGCAGGAAACCGGCGACTTCGAGCTCGACGGGGTGAGTTTCCCTTCCGCAGAAGTGCGAATCGACTTTCTCGATCCGGCAGGCGAGGGCGCCGTGTTGCCGACCGGTCGTGTGACCGATGAATTCGAGGCGCCGGGGTTCGGTCGCCTGCAGGCAAGCTTCATCAACGCCGGCATTCCGACGATCTTCCTGAATGCGGCCGACATCGGTTTCAGCGGCCGCGAACTGCAGCCGGCGATCAACGACGATCCCGATTTGCCGGAACGGCTCGAAGTTCTGCGCGCCTACGGTGCGGTCGCCATGGGCTTGTTCGAGCACGTCGATGAAGCCGCCCAGCGTCAACACACGCCCAAGCTGGCCTGGGTCGCCGCGCCGGGCGATTACCTGGCCTCCAGCGGCAAGTCTATTGGCGCCGCGGACATCGACCTGAACGTTCGAGCCATGTCCATGGGCAAGCTGCATCACGCCATGATGGGCACGGCGGCGGTCGCCATTGCCGCCGCCGCGGCGCTGCCCGGCACCCTGGTCAATCAGGCAGCCGGCGGCGGAGACCGCGACAGCATCGTCTTCGGCCATCCGTCCGGCACGCTGAAAGTCGGCGCCAGCGTGAGCCGGGATGGCCAAGACTGGCGCGTCGAAAAAGTCAGCATGAGCCGCAGCGCACGCGTTTTGATGGAAGGCTGGGTCAGAGTCCCGCCGGCCTGATCAATCCTGCCTTCGATGAATACCCGGACAGCCAACCGGGGCGGTCCAGCCGTCTATGGGAAATATCTGGTCCTGGCGATTTTTGCCTTGCTGGGGCTGGTCTTTGCCGTCTACTCCATGCAATTCGGCGTCCGCGGTCTGGTCAGCGACCTGTCGCAGGAGACCTACATTTACACGCCGGATGGTCTGCTGAACAACCTGGCGATCTTTTCCCACATGGCCATCGGCGCGCTGCTCATGGTCTTCGCGCCCCTGCAGCTGATCGGGCGAATCCGATCGCGCTATCCAGCCGTGCATCGCATCACCGGTCGTTGGCTGGTCACCGGGTCGGCCCTGGTCGCCGTGGGCGGCTTGATCTACATTGCGCTTCGCGGCACCGTGGCCGGCCCGCTGATGGATGTCGGGTTCGCGCTCTACGGCGTTCTCATGCTCCTCGCCGCCCTGCAGGCAATTCGCTACGCTCGCGCACGCGATTACGCCCGTCACGCCGAATGGGCGCTGCGGCTGCTGGTTCTGATCATGGGGTCTTTGCTTTTCCGCCTGCACTACGCGGGCTGGTACCTGCTGACCGACGGACTCTGGAGCGATCAGGAGGCGCTCGACCAGCCCTTCGACCAGGTGCAGTATTTTGCTTTCTACCTGCCCTATCTGGCCGCGCTGGAGATTTGGCTGCGCTGGCGACGTAGCAAAGTGTTGCGGTCCGACTGAACTTCTAGAGCTTTCACCGATCACTTTGGGTTTCCGCTTCATCCGTGAAGCTTTGGGGGAGCATTGCTACGCTGCCCTCTACCCGCGCCATGGCGTTAGTTCATCGAGGCTGCCCATCGGTTCATCCTCGCGGGCGCGGGGAACACTTCAGGGTCAAGGCGAAGAAGCTGCGCTCGTACGGTTCATCCCCGCAGGCGCGGGGAACACCTCACAGCCCGTCGGTGACCATCCTTTTTTGCCGGTTCATCCCCGCAGGCGCGGGGAACACTCGCCCTTGCGCTTGCCGGTATTGGTGTTCAGCGGTTCATCCCCGCGGGCGCGGGGAACA
>CAZUTZ010000292.1:0-3373 GCA_964623655.1 uncultured Wenzhouxiangella sp. | reverse complement strand
CAGATGATCCAAACCGGCACCTTAACCTGGGCGATCAAGCGACGCAGCTGCGCCTCGGTGCTGGCGTCAGCCTGATCCTGGGCCACCTGACCAAACAGAGGCCCGAAAGGCTTGAGCTGAATCCGAATCAACAGCCCCAGCGCAATGATCAGACCCATGATCGCCAACTTGCCGCCCAGCCACGGCAGCACAGCAAACGACCCAAGGCCTGTGACCAGCGCCACTGCCAACCCGAAACAGACCAGGACGACCAGCACGCGGAACACGAAATCGATCCTGGCCAGCTGATGACCCAAAGCCGAGTGCTCCAGCCGAAAGACGGTCCAGGTCAAGGCCAGCCAGGCCAACAGCAACGGCCATAGCCACCAGACGGCGATCAGATCGCCGGGCAGCCAGCGCGCGCCGGCCAGGCTCAGACCGGTCAACAAGGTCAGGATCAGCGCCGTGCGCGGCACCATGTCCAGTAGCAGCATCGCCTTGGCGGCAAAGACACGCACCGGGGTCGGCTTGTCCGCATCGACTATCGCGCCGCTGATGTAATAGACAGCCAGATCAGTACCGAGCCAATAGCCGATGATCAGAATATGAGCGACGATCAGGAGTTCATGCATCATCACACGCCCTCGCGCTCAACCAATTCGATTCTTTCGCCGTCCGGTCCAAGCAACACGCTCAGGGCCACGCAACCGAACCCGGGCAAGTCAACAGACTGCTCACGACCCACCAGCCGGCCACCCAGAGGCTGCAGAGCTGCCAGTACAGCATCGGCGTCTGTGGTCAGCAAGGAAAAGGAGAGTAATCCGTGGTTCGGCGGCACCGCGCGGTCTGTGATCGGTTGCGGTCGGGGCAGGCCAGTCTCCAGATAGGCGAACATTTCCACGCGTCCGGGAACAATTGTTCCGTCTTTCATCAGATTGACGTTGTGGATCTTGACGGGACGATCTACCCCCAGCATATCGCCCAGCCCTTCGAAATCCAGCACCCGATCAAACAACTCCACGAAACCCATGGCCTTATAAAACGCACGGCTTTTGGCCACATCAGCCACGGCCAGCGCCACGGTCTGGATGACGGAGACCTGCGTGTCCAGCCGCCCGCGCAGATCACCGCCGCGGGCATAGCTGAACAGGTCCAGCTGAGTGCCATCAGGGTCACTGCTCATGGAGTCATAGACATGGACATCGTCGTTGACCTCCCAGAAGTGCGGCTGGCTGCCAGCCTCACCACCGGCGGCACGGATACGAGCCAGCTGCTGATGAATATCCTGACAACGAAAGTTCAGTGCGTAGCTGCCGGTGGCCGACATCCGATCCTCAGGCGACCAGATGGCACGGCCAGGGCGTGCACCGGCGACCAGTCGAATACGACCGCGGCCAGAGTCATCTGCCGCCATAACAGCGTATTCCAGGTCATCACCTGGATCGAACTGCCACAGCGGCGCGAGCGCCTCTGCCACCTGGCCACGCGCCTCGCAGTGATAGTCCAGCGCCTGTTCATAGAACCGCACCGCACCATCCAGGTGACTGACACCTACGGTTGCCATGCGGACTTCGCTCAACAAAGAGCCGATTTCATTCATTGTGATGTGTTTCCTTGTATGCAGAGCATTGGATTGGCTTGAAGCCGCAACGCAATGGCGATCTCACTCTTCGCACTCATGTTTCCTGATGGCAGCGGATGGAGTGCGGGCTTGCAGCGAGTCGATCAGAAAGATCGGCCGGTAGCAGGCTTTCGAACAGGTCGGCCAGCCGGGCACCCAGCCCAACCAGGGCAACAGTATTGGCATGGACCAGCTCGACCGACGGCGCGCCGCCGGGAAGACGATGCGGCGCCAGCGGCGGCTTCCAGGGTGGATATAAGTGCCGCTCACGCTCCCACTGCCAAGCCTCAAGCAGATGCCCTCCGGCCGGCCGCAGGGTCGGGTCGGGCAGGTGCTCCAGCAACCAGTCTCGCTCGCCCTGCTCCGGCAGCCAGGGGTTAAACAAATCCAGCACCTGGACGCTGCCCGGCCAGCGGTCGGCAATTGCCAGCGCCAGCGCGGTGCTGGCCTGGTGGGCTTGGATCTGCAATAGCGATGCGCTACTGAAGTCGGCGCACAGTCGAGTCAAGAGATCAGCCATCTCTTCCAGTACCAGCACACTGTCGGACGCATCAACGGAGGCACCATGTCCCGGCAGATCTGGCTGAATCAGCAGATCGATATCGGGGCGGGCGTTCAGGTCGGGTCGCTGCGGCGCCTGTCCGGGCGCATGCAACACCAACCTGACATGCTCCGGCGCGGCCCGGCCCGACCAGATCCAGCAAGCAATGTCATCGGATCCGATTCGCACAATCCGGCGCTGCCATCCATCACTTTCGACAGCGGGCCTTTCAGCTTGGACGGCGCCGCCCCAGCCGCGCAGCGCTTCGTCCACGGCACTCCAGAGTGCCGAGCGATCAGGCAGCCTGGGGGCGTCGATATGGGACGGTAATTCGGGCAAACGCTCGCGATGGCTAATCAGCACATCGTCTTCGCGGTAGAACAAATGGGTAGGCATGCGCAAGTTCGCCACACAGCCACGGTCAGCGAACTGCAGGGCCGCGCGATAGCCGAGCCGATACTGATCCCCGACTTCCAGAATATCCATGACTGCAGCCTGGGTCTTGGCCGTATCCGGAGCAGGAAAGCGCAGGGCGTGCTGCTCGCCCTGCTCGCACCAGGGGAAGAAGAAGCTCTGCTCGCGCATGCGCGCCCACAGCCAGCGCAAATGCTGTCCGGACCAGTCGGGTTGAAACGGAGGCAGGTAGCTCTCGCCCAGCAAGGCACGCTCATCGTCGTTGAATATGGCGTAGCCGTCGACCAGCACCAGGCCGACGCGATCGGGACGGTCCAGCCCCATGTGAACGGCAACAATGCCACCGGTGTGCATTCCGAATACTGCGCACTCATCAACACCCAGCGCATCCAGCCAGGCATGGCAGGATGCAGAAAGATCAGCGATACCCGGCTGAGGCAGATCCAGCGGATCAGACTCACCGAACCCCGGCAAATCGGGCGCCAACACGCGATACTGCCGAGCCAGTCTTGCCATGGGTTCAAGCCACATGCGAGAGTTCTGCGGCGACTGGTGCAACATGACCAGAACAGGCCCGCTGCCCGCCTGCCGGTAATGGACGAAGCGCTGCCCGATACGGACGAATGCCCGCTCAATCGGGGGGCTCATCGGCTGACCCCGGCTGATGGCTCTGATCTGTTGCAAAGCACCCCTCCCGACCTTGGGAAGGAGTGGCTTTCTGGTTCCGCGCTCAGCATCATGGTAGTGCTATAGTGTGGGCAAATGTACGGACATATTTCCATCATAGCGATGTCGGCCTGAACCATGCAACAGCTACT
>CAZUTZ010000291.1:0-3374 GCA_964623655.1 uncultured Wenzhouxiangella sp. | reverse complement strand
CGACGTGAACCACCTTGGCCGGGTTGACGTTCTTGTTGGTCCAGTCCATTTCCGAGACGTGGACCAGGCCTTCCACGCCGTCTTCGATTTCCACGAAGCAGCCGTAGTCGGTGATATTGGTGACCTTGCCGAACAGGCGCGAAGTTGGCGGATAGCGCCGGTCGATGTTGTCCCAGGGATCTTCGCCAAGCTGCTTGAGACCCAGCGAGACGCGCATGCGTTCGCGGTCGAACCGCAGCACGCGCACTTCCAGTTCGTCACCCACTTCCACGACTTCGGAAGGATGGCGCACGCGCTTCCAGGCCATGTCGGTGATATGCAGCAGACCGTCAATACCGCCCAGGTCCACGAAGGCGCCGTAGTCGGTCAGGTTCTTGACCACACCCTTGATCACGGCCCCTTCGTTGAGGCGCTCGATCAGGTCGTCGCGCTCGGCCGCGTACTCGTGTTCGACCACGGCGCGGCGGCTGACCACCAGGTTATTGCGACGACGGTCGAGCTTGATGATCTTGAACTCCAGATCCTTGCCTTCGAGGTAGGCCGGATCGCGCACGGGGCGCACGTCGACCAGGGAACCGGGCAGGAAGGCGCGAATGCCGTCGATGTTGACGGTAAAGCCGCCCTTGACCTTGCCGGAAATCTGGCCGATCACGTTTTCTTCGTTCTCGTGGGCGCTTTCCAGCACGTTCCAGACCCGTGAACGCTTGGCCTTTTCGCGCGACAGGCGGGTTTCCCCGAAGCCGTCTTCCACGGCATCCAGCGCGACTTCCACTTCGTCGCCCACCGCGACTTCGAGTTCGCCGTCCGGCCGCTCGAACTGGTGGATCGGGACGATCCCTTCGGACTTCAGTCCGGCATTGATCACCACGGCGTCGTCGCGGATCTCGACCACGCGGCCCATCACGATGGCGCCCGGACGGAGCTCGCGCTCGCTCAGGCTTTGTTCAAAGAGTTCAGCAAAAGATTCGGTCATTAGGTAAAAAAGTTCCTGCAAGAACAGCCCGTGGTCATGGCCTCCGGCGCTGCTGCCTCGTCATCCGCGCAACCTGGCGGCCACGCTCGTATGTCAGATCGACTTCCCGTGCGAGAAAAGCCGACCACCCTTGTTTTTTCAGTCCGGACTCGCCAGGACGCGTCTTGCCAGATTCTCCACCCGTTCTACGACTTCATCGAGCGTCAAATCAGTGGAATCAACCACGACGGCATCGTCTGCCGCAACGGTCGGAGACACGGCCCGCTCGCGATCACGCCGATCACGTTCTTCCAGGTCCCGAAAAAGCCGGTCAAATGTAACATCTTCCCCTTGCTCATTCAACTGATCTTTTTCTTTTAGTTGCTGAAAGCGCCGCCGCGCCCGTTCGGCCACGCTGGCATCCAGAAAGACCTTGACCTCGGCATTCGGAAACACCACGGTGCCCATGTCCCGGCCGTCGGCCACCAGGCCCGGTGGAGCGCGAAACGAGCGCTGCAGGTCCAGCAGCGCCGAGCGCACCGCCGGCACGGCGGCCACCTGCGAGCTCATCACCCCGACTTTCTCGGCTCTGAGCGCATCGCCGATCGACTTCCCGTCGAGCAGAACTTCGATACCGCCCTCGCCGGCCTGAAACGTCAACGGCAGATCGCGGCACAGATCGATCAATCCGTCTTCGTCATCCGGTGCAAGGTTGCTCCGCAGTGCGGCCAGGGCGACGGTTCGGTAAACGGCGCCGGAATCAAGCACGTTCCAGCCCAGCGCGCGTGCAACGCGGCTGGACACCGTGCCCTTGCCGGCGCCCGACGGGCCGTCAATGGTCAGCACCGGGGCCGGCTTGCGCTGCATCGGGTTCACGCGTCCTCCCACTGCATGACCGCGCCCAGGGCGCGAAAATCATCGACAAATCGGGGGTAGCTGGTCTGAATCCACTCAGCGTTGTCGATGACCACTTCGCCTTCGGCGATCAGTCCGAGCACCGCCAGGCTCATGGCGATGCGGTGGTCGCCGTGCGAATCCACCTCGCCGCCACGCACCGCGCCACCGTGAATGACGGCGCCGTCGCTGGTTTCCTCGACGCGAACGCCCAGCCGCGCCAGCTCGCGGCACATGACGGCCAGACGGTCGGATTCCTTGACCCGCAGCTCCCCGGCGCCGCCGATGACGGTCGTGCCCTGCGCGGCCGCCGCCAGGGCCATGACGATCGGAAATTCATCGATGGCCAAAGGCACCCATTCCGGCGGGATCTCCAGCCCTTCCAGACCGGAGTGAGTCGCCGTCATCGATCCCACCGGCTCACTGCCGATCAAAGCACCCGGCTGCACGTCAATCTGCGCCCCCATGCCGGCCAGGATGCGCAGGATGCCGTCGCGGGTCGGGTTCAGACCGACCTCGTCCAGGCTGACCTTCGAGCCCGGCACCAGCAGCCCTGCGGCCAGCGCAAACGCCGCCGAACTCAAATCGCCGGGGACGTGAAACCGCCCGGGCGTGAGCGTCTGGCCGCCCTTGAGCCCCACTTCGCTGCCGTCGCGATCGATCTCGATGCCGAAGGCCGGCAGCAGGCGCTCGGTATGGTCGCGGCTGGGGCCGGGTTCGACGACCACGGTTTCACCCAGGGCGAACAGACCGGCCAGCAGCACGGCGGACTTGACCTGCGCGCTGGCCACTGACGGCCGGAAGCGAATGCCATTGAGAATGCCGGGCCGCAATTTCAGCGGCAGACAGCCGGCCTGATCGGTGATCTCGGCGCCCATTTCGCGCAGCGGGTCAACGATCCGCCCCATCGGCCGGCGCGAAAGCGAAGCATCGCCGACCAGCTCGATTTCCAGCCCTCGCAGATCAGGGTATCCGGCCAGGGCGCCGGCCAGAAGCCGGACCCCGGTGCCGGAGTTGCCGAGATCCAGCGGCGCACCCGGTGCGCGCAAACGGCCGCCGCGTATGCGGATCTCGCCGCCGTTTTCGGTCACCTCCGCACCCAGCGCGGCCATGGCCGCCAGTGTGGCGCGGGTGTCGGCGCTGTCGAGAAAGCCGGTGATCACACTTTCTCCCTCGGCCATGCCGCCAAGCATGGCCAGGCGATGGGAAATCGACTTGTCGCCCGGAACCCGGCAGCGCCCACCCAGCGCCGTCGCGGCCGGCTGAACGACCAGCTTCATGCCGGCTCCAGTATTCCGCTCAAGGCTTCCAGCAGCCGGCTGTTCTGCTCCGGCCGTCCGATGGTGATGCGCAGGTGATGCTCCAGTCCGTAGTTGGCCACCGGCCGCACGATCACGCCAGCGCGCAGCAGCGCCTCGTCGATGGCGGCAACCGGACGACCGAAATCCACCAGCACGAAATTGGCCGCCGAAGGCAGGACCTTCAGACCCAGCGCCTCCAGGCCTTCGCGCAGCTGACGCAGGCCGGC
>CAZUTZ010000290.1:0-3375 GCA_964623655.1 uncultured Wenzhouxiangella sp. | reverse complement strand
CATGTTCGCCGACGCCGAACTGCTTGGCATCCCGCACCAACTCGTCATCGGCGATCGCGGCCTGGACAAGGGCATTGTCGAGTATCGCAGGCGTGGCGGCGAGAACCAAGACATCCTGATCGAAGAGATTGATGCCTGGCTGGAAAACGTGAAAAACCCCGCCGGCTAATGCGCTAGGCTGACGCTAGTGGACAGTGAGGAACAACATCAGGTCACGCAACTCCTGGCCCATCTGGGGGATTCCCCGCATGCGCTGAATCGGCTGGCCGAGCTGGTCTACGACGACATTCATCGGCTGGCGCGACAACAGCGCCTTGGCTCGCGTCGAGACGAGACCTTGCGCACTACGGCGCTGGTGCATGAAGCCTTCCTTAAAGTCTTTCGGTCTGATCGCACCGACATCAACGACAGAGCTCACCTAATGCGCATCATGGTGATCGCCATGCGCCAGATAATTGTTGATCATGCGCGCAAGCGACTGGCAGAAAAAAGAGGCGGTGATGCTGTCCACGTCGCATTTGAAGGTCAAGTTGCTGCCGATGGCCGCAATGACGCCGAGCGGGTGCTGGATGTCGAAAACGCGCTGGCACAACTGGCCGAAACCGATGCCAGCCTGGCTGATCTGGTCGCGGCGCGCTTTTACGCCGGCCTGAGTACTGACGCCATCGCGGAGATGCAGGGGCTTTCGAGAAGAACCGTGCAGCGTCAACTGCAGCGCGCCAACGTGTGGCTGCGGTATGAATTAGGCCAGAACTGGAGCTGAAGCACAGCCCGAACAAGAGGCTGCCCACAGCTAAGCTCCAGACTGCCACCGTGTCGTGCTGATCAGTCGTCATCAATGCGCCGACCGCTGAGTCTAAGCGGTACAGCATCAGCTCCATCTTGACGTCCCCAGGCGAGGATATCTCCGTCATCGTCGATCTGGACCAATGACTCAATCTCCCAATTTGCGTCCGCTGGCAGCAGGGAATCTGCTCTGATGATGACCCCTTCCTGCCAAAGGACTCCCACCAGCGCTCCCTCGCTGTCTCTGGCCTGTCCCACGATCAGACCTTCGGCATTGAGGTCGTAGGCATCGGCAAAGCCTCCACCGAGATCTGCCAGGGGCATCATCCCCAGTTGTGGAGTCCATACGAAACCACGCATGTAGTCCTCAAGAAAAGGAGAGTCGTCCGCCTCACCCACCAAGGAGGCCCCAACTACAACATCATTGGCGTTGACGGCCCGCGGCACGGTCGATCCGCCTCCTAGACTCCCGAGGGAAATCAACTCCCCTTCATCCCATAAGCCGGGCTCTCTCGGCGTTGTGATAATAAAGCCTGAGGAGCCGGTTCCCAGCGCATTCAGGTCAAGTGGAATATTAGGGCCACAGCTGCCCCAGTCGGGCGAAAACGGCCCCATGGGATCAAGCGGCAGGGGGTTGCCTATGTTGCGAGCAAAGGGACCAGCTGACGTCGCGCCCATGCCGTTGGTGAGCGTGAAACCAATCAGTGATCCTTGCTCGTTTGCGTCATGAATCAGTGCTGATTCGTCAATTATGTGGTCCAGGCTGAACGCAGACTGTCCAAACCAAACAACCGGCGTGGAATGACGCTGTCCTTGACGTTGATCGACAACGTGACCGACGACCCATAAGTCATCTGTTATAGCGAGCGCTCGCCCTTCGGCTTCTTCGCTAGCCCATTCCGGCATCAGATTCACTGCACCCTCGGTCGATTGGGTCCACAGAATTGGCTGGACTGCACCGGACGCATTCTCTGACCACCCGACAGAAAACATTGTGTTTCCATTAGCAAGCTGAGCATCCTTCAATACGGTTTGACTGTCCGGGCCTCCGAGCCCGGGCACTATCTGATTAACACCCCTCGCCACCGCCACGCTGGCCCTGTTAAAGGCCCGGTCCTGTCCCACAAAAAACTCATGCTGAAAGTCGGCGAACTGCATTTTGCATGCCAGGAATTCGCCAGGGAAAGGAATCTCATACTCGGCCACATCAAATTCGATATTTTGTCGTCGAACGTTGATTTCCACCCGACCCTCACCTCCAAGAGGCGTACGGTTCGAAATTCGGTAATCAAAAACATCTCTGTATCCAAACAGGAGTGCTTCCTGACTGGGCGTATATTGGATTACCGGATGATCAAAGCCCTCAGCGTCTTCAGCTGCCACGATCTCGACCTGGCCTGCGAATGGCTCATGCTCCGTCAGGCCAGTAATCGTCATTACGTTATCCGTCGGGTTTTCCGCATCGGCGAGAACGTCGATTATCAGCGGCTCGGTCAGGAAGCCGATGTTGATCCTCTTGTCGGCCGCGGTGGGCCTGAGCTCTCGGCTGACATGCAGCGTTGCTGAATCCGTGAAGCCTTGTTCGTTTCTGACGGTGAACTCAATCTGATCTGCACCCTCCCAAAACGGAGACACCACAACAAAAATGTTTTTATCGTCTGCTGCCGCCCATATGCCATTAGACGTTTCAACAGGTTCGCTTGGCTCTGTCAGAACGACCTGGCCACCGGCATAGCCCTGTTGATTTTCCAGCCACAGCTCCAGCATTTCAATGACCGGAACCTGGTGTTGATCACCCGGTGGCAGACTCAGATGCAAGTCACGCGCCTCCGGATGCGGGCTGGGGAACGCGCTTTCTTCAACCTCCGGCGCCTGAACCGTCAGTTCAAACTGCGCCGCTCCACCAACGTCGAATCGATCGGGGTTGGACACCAAAACATAAAAGTACCGTGATTCGGCGATCTCGGGATCAACAGCCGCGCTATATACGGTACCAACGTTCCCCTCATGAAGATAACTGAGACTGGCAACATCCGGGCTCATCTCGGTCCGCATCAAAGGTTGATTGAACTCTCCACAAACACCGGTGATTGGATTTCTCATATTTTCCTGAGAGTAAATCATGACCATCGGATCAGGCCGTGGCGGACCCTGAAATCGAACAGGATTGAGTGTCTCGAAGCTGACGACTACTTTGGAATGCTTCGTGCCCGTCGGAATATTGACCTTGAAAATCGATGCCGCCAGTTGGTCCAGTGCGCCTGTCAGACTGGCAGATCCAGCGTTTGGAACTGTCATCTCGGCCGGCCCATCAGAGAAATCAAAAGATCCAGGGTTATATTCACACTCATGCGTGTATCTGAAAAGCGGTTGGCCATCGGACCCAACTTTGTTCTTTTGAAGCGGCAGATTGCCCTCGAATGCGGCATTTTTCACCCAAGCCCAGTGCGCCTCACCCAAGGAGTCGAAAGGGGTTTGTTCCGCAATAAAGTCATGGGCGTCCCTGGTATTTACTCCGAAGGACAGCAATCGGTCCATCGCCTCGAAGTTGAGCATTTCAGATCGCGTCAATAAATCGATCCAGAAGTG
>CAZUTZ010000289.1:0-3386 GCA_964623655.1 uncultured Wenzhouxiangella sp. | reverse complement strand
CGTCGGCGATGGAGACAGTCGCCTGAGCAACGTCAAATGTCGCTTCGCTACCAGGGCCATTGACGGCACCGGCGAAAAGCGCGATCTCCGCATTGACCGATCCGAAAGCAGTGCGGCTGACGGTATACACCAGCCTCTGGCCCGGGTCCAAACCAAAGTCTTTTGCACCAACCGGACCAGATCCGCCAGCGCCAGGACACTGGGCTCCGCCCTGCCCGCTGCATATCCATCCGCCGTCATTCATTGCCGCACCGTGAAGCGCTTCGTTCCCGGCAAAGGTCTCTTGAAAGGCGATCCGGGTCAGCGGCAACTCTCCGGTATTTTCTACGATAAGCTGATATTGAACATCGCCACCGCTGGCCACGGTCAGCGGCATTTCATCAAAGCGAATCAACAATCCCTCCGCAGCCCCGTCTTCGAAGCGATCTTCGAAAAGGAATTCATCGGGATCCGGCGGCCCTTCCGGCTCGGGCGGGAGCTGACCAAACAGCCCGAAAACCGGCTGCAAGCCGTCACCGATGTAAAAGCACTGCACGCTGGCCGCTGGCTGATAGAAGATTTCGCTGCCGGTCAGGCGGTATTCCAGCGCCGAGCTCAGGCTGATCGAATCCAGTGCAGGCTGACCGCCGGAATTCTGGACGTCGAGCCGCAGTTGCGGTGAGGGCGCGTCGGCGAAGTCAAAACAAAACAGCGGGTTGTCGAACCCTTCAACGTCTGAGTCGAAAAGCTGAAACGCGACCGTCTGATTGGCCAGATCGTAACTTACGGCACTGTCGGGATCCGCAGCGCCGATATTGAACGTGCCGCCCTCGGCACCGTCAATCTTGAAAAAAACCGTGCTCGGTTGCACCGCGGTACCTTGTCCGCCCTGGCCATAAGCGCCAGCCTGCCAACTAAAGCCTAGCGCAATCGCAACCGATAGCGTGCCAACAGCAAAAAAACGCATATTCATCTTGATTGAAGAATCGAAAGCGGACAATTCCGTATTGTACCTTTTGACTCAGCAATAGCGATTAAATTCCGGTAAAGGCGGAAACGCGTTCAAGTCGGCGAAAGGGCGGCTTTTTCTGCCGCTTCGCGCAGCCTCCGGGCCGAAACTTTTTCGGCGGTGCCGAGTGCCTGGGCGAAGATCTGGACCCGATACTCCTCAATCAGCCAGCGGAAACGGTCTAGTTCCGGGGTGTACCAGCCGCCGCCGGCCAGATGGTCGAGGTAGGCATGCCACCACGGTCTGACCTCGCTCATGCGCTGATCGTCTCTCATCGGATCCCGCTCGAGGGCTTCCAGGCGCATTTTCAGTGCCTTGAGATATCGCGGGTAGTGCGCCAGCCGCCCGGCTTCGATGTCGGCCAAAAAACCGGCGTAGAGCAGATCATCCAGCTGTGATTTTGCATCGGCGATGTTGTTGGGCACGGCAGACGAGAGCGAATCCATGGCCAGTGTCAGTTCATGCCAGGCCAGGATGACCTCATCCAGCGTCTCGGCGTCGCCCTGATAGGCGCCGATGAACTCCTTGCGAACCGCCGCCAGCAGCTCGTCGAAACCGCCCCTGTCGCGCACCGACCAGACCGCATCGGCCTGCGTGAATCGCCGCAGCGAAAGCTCGCGCAAGGATTCGGTCAAATCGGAGATGTCCTCGATGCGCGTCCAGGCGATCTGGGCCGGTCGCGACAGGCCGTGGTTTTTCTTGACATATTTCCACTGATCGGCGAGCGCGGACTGCAGCAGTGCGGCGATTCCCCCGGCATGCGCCAGGCGGGCTTCGCCCGGCGTGTCGAACAAGCGCACGCCGGCCGACAGGCCCTGTGCGACCAGTGCCGGCCAGGCTTCGTGCCCGCCGCGGGTGGTCACTTTTTCCGGCAGCGACTCGAGGTCGCCCGGCTTCAATCCGTCGCGCTGCCAGCGCTCGGCCTGGCGGGCCATGAATTCGGTGCGCGCACGCTCGGCGAAACGCTCGGTCAGATCGCTCAAATCCCGGCTTTCGCCCAGTATCCGGCCGGCCTCGTCGCGCACCCGGATCAGGAACACCAGATGCCGCGGCAGCTTGTCGAGCTGGAAATCGTTTCGATCAAGCGCAATGCCGCCGATCCGACCCAGTTCCACGCATAGGCGATCCAGCAGCGACCCCTCCAGCTCAGCCCCCAGCCGTTCGATCGCGGCCCGGGCGTATTCGGCCGCCGGCACCAGTGAGCGGCGCTTGGATTTGGGCAAACTGGCGATCAGCGCGGTGACTTTTTCCTCCAGCAAACCCGGCACCAGCCACTCAAGGCGCTCGACTTCCAGGCGGTTGAGCAGATGCAGCGGGCAGTCCAGGGTCACGCCGTCGTCTTCGGCGGTCGGGTCGAAGCGATAACTGAGCCGGAATCGCTCGGGCCCGATCTGCAGTGATTCCGGAAAAGCCTCGCGCTCGGCCAGCGTTGCGTCCTCGCGCAGCAGCGTGGCCTGGTCGTACAGCAAGCGGTCCTGCCCGTCGGGACCTAAGCCCCTGTACCAGCGAAAAAAAGCCTTGGCGGTAAAGATCTGCTCAGGCAAGCGCTGGTCGAAAAAGACTTCCAGCTCGGCGTCGGAGGCCAGAACATCGCGCTTGCGGCGCTTGTGTTCGTGTCGAGCGAGCTCGTCGCGCAAAGAGCGATTCTTTTGCAGGAAGGCGGCCCGGCCATGGATTTCTCCGCGCACCAGCGCATGACGAATGAACAGCGCGCGCGCGGTTTGCGGATCGTGCGGGCCGTAATGACAGCGACGTTTCTCGACCACCACCAGGCCGTGCAGGCTGAGTTGCTCATAGCCCATCACCCGGCCCGAGCGCCGATCCCAGTGCGGGTCGAACACGCGCCGCTTGAGCAGGTGGGCGGCCTGCTGTTCCAGCCACGCCGGCTGGATGGGAGCGACCATGCGCGCATAGGTGCGACCGGTTTCGACCAGCTCGGCGGCCATGAGCCAGCCGGGAGCGCGCTGTCCCAGCACGGAGCCGGGGAATATGCGGAATTTGTGGCCACGCACGCCCTGGTACTCGCCGCTTTCCTGATGCTGGCCGATCATGCCCAGAAGACCGGACAACAGGCTGCGATGGATGGCTTCGGCTTCCGCCTGGCCCAGCTTGGCCGGCTTCCAGCCTTCTTCGCGCGCAATGCCCATGAGCTGGGCGTGCAGCTGGCCCCACTCGTGCAGGCGCTGGGCGTTGAGAAAACGCTTCCGTGCCTGCTTGTCGGCCTGGTTGCGCGAGTTGGCCGAGCGCGTTTCCTGCCACCAGCGCCACAGCTTGAGCAAGGTCAGGAAATCCGAGCCCGGCACCACGAACTCGGCATGGGCCTGATCGGCGGCCTGCTGCTGGTCCAGCGGGCGTTCGCGCACATCGGCAACGCTCAAGGCCGCGACCAGCACCAGCG
>CAZUTZ010000288.1:0-3388 GCA_964623655.1 uncultured Wenzhouxiangella sp. | reverse complement strand
GTCGCAACGAACTCCAGCGACAGGAGACGCTGGTGCTGATTACGCCGTCGGTGATTGAGTCCAGTGATCGCCTGCGCGAAGTGTCAGACGAGATGACCCGACAGTTTCGCGGTCTGGAGCCGTTGCGCAGGAGCGGTATCCAATGATCTGCCTTTATTACCACTTCACTCAACGGTCCTTCCTTTAGCCATGAAAAACAATGCTTTAACTTTTTTAGTGCTCCTCGTCGTCCTGGCGCTGACCGCCTGCGGCGGCGCAGCCGAGCCGGAACAGCCGGTCGAGGAGCGCGTTCTTGCCCGATGGCAGCATTTGATTGATCGTGATTTTGAAGCGGCCTGGGAGTATTACGCTCCGGGATATCGGGAAACCAGCGGGCAGGCAGCCTTTACAGCCCAGATGGCGCGGAGGCCGGTTCGCTGGCAAGATGTTGAATTACTGAGTCTTGAATGCAGCGAAGATGCCTGCGACGTCAATGTCCGGGTCCGCTACCGGGCAACGGGCCGCGTTGTCAGTCGAGGACGAGTTCCAGCGATCGACCGCACCCTGCAGGAGCGCTGGATCCGGATCGATGGTCAATGGTGGTACGCATCGACGTAACCTCTTTACATTTCTGTTCCATTTCGAATACAATTCCGACGTCGGCCTGGTGAGGGTTCCCTGGTCAGTGCCGTCTTAGATTTACACAGAGCCCTGTGTCCAACAACTTTAGGAGTGTTGTAATGAAAAGAAATTCCCTGACAACCGCCGTGCTGGCGGGATTGACGGGCATCGCGGGGATGGCGGGAGTGGCCAACGCCGTAAACGTCAACCCGGATGGTCTCGGCCAAGTACTGCTCTTCCCTTATTACACGGCCCGTGAAGGGAATGACACCTATATCTCGATCGTCAACACCGCAGATGTCGGTAAGGCCGTCAAGATTCGGTTTATCGAGTCGCTGAACTCTCGCGAAGTTCTCGACTTCAATATCTACATGTCGCCGTTCGATGTGTGGGCCGCAGTCATCACCAAGGATGACTCGACCGGTGGTGGTCGTGTTGTGTTTGATGACACTACCTGTACTGCGCCGTATCTGGTCGAAACCGTAGGCGGTTCCCAGGAGTTCCTGACGGCCGAATTCATCGACGGTGGCCCTGAGGGTGCTGATCGTACGAAGAGTGGCTACATCGAAGTCATTGAGATGGGTACGCTGATTCCTGGCGAGGCTCCGGCAATTGCCGCCAAGCACGTCAATGGCGTCCCGCCGGATTCGGGTACCGTCAACCCCCGCACTTGCGGCCTGTTCACCGAGTGGTGGATCGACGAATCATTCGCCAACGGCACCGGGCAGTGGGTCAATGATGCCGGTGATGGCATCGGCGCTCCGACCGGCGGTCTGTTCGGCTCGGGCACCGTCCTGAACGTCGACAGTGGTGCTATGTATCCCTACAACGCTGTCGCCATCGATGGATTCTGGGGTGACGCTGGTGGGGATCACACCGACCCGGCATCTCTCGAGCCGTCTCTGGCCAACGCCGACACGACCAGCATCGCGTTCATTAATGGCGCGGTTTCTGAAGTGACGTGGGATATCGGTGTCCAGGCTGTCAACGCCGCAATCACTCTGTCAGAACTCTACAACGAGTACATGATCGAGGAAGGCGTCATGGGCGCAACCGAGTGGGTCCTGACCTTCCCGACCAAGCGTTTCCACGTGAACGTTCCGACTGATGACGATGTCATCCCGCCGTTCACCGAAGCATGGAACGTGGCCAGCCCGGTATCCTGCGACGTCGTCGACTTCCAGGTTTATGACCGTGAAGAGCAGACGCCTGACCCCGATACCGGCGGTGTAATCGTGTCTCCGCAGCGTCCGGGTCCGGAGCCTGAGTTTGAGCTCTGCCGTGAAGTCAACATCGTTCGCTTCAGCAACGATGGTAGCCTCCCGGCTTTTGCTGAGATCTCGGGTGAGCCTTCTGCAGAAGAAGCGGAGCGTCCGGCTTACGGCTACGTCAATCTTGAAATTGCGCCGACCGCTAATGCGATCTTCGAGAACGGCTGGGCAGCATTCGATCTGAGAAACTTCGAAAGTGCTCCCGCCTTGAATCCGGCTGGAGCCACAATCCGTGGTCTTCCGGTAATCGGTTTCTCGATGACTCGCTATGCAAACCAGGACGTTGGTGGACTTCTGGCCAACTACGGACAATCTTTCGAGCATCGCGGTAGCCGTCAGATGCCGGAAGTGCCTGGTTCCTAACTGGCGCAATCCGGCCGGAAAACATTCCTGTTCAACCTTGATCAGGATGTTTGAGTAGCATGAAAATGAGGCCACACTGTGGCCTCTTTTTCTTATAGCGGAACTTTCCTGTCCTCTCTCTGATCTGATAGTCGTCGTTTGTCCTTTCCGTCGTGCGGAGAACCCTTTAGCGTGAAAAGCATTCAGTTCTGGTGCCTGTCGGTCACCACCCTAATCGTTTTATTGTCCTCGACTGGCTTTGCCGAAGAGCGCAAGCTTTTTTTGGAAACCAGTGAGGAAGTTTTGGAAATTCCCCTGCACTCCGGTGCAGCGGTGCGGATCGGCGCTGATGGCAACCTGAGGGCGACAGCGGATTCTGATTTTGCCTGTGGCACCGCCGATTGCGACGCGCAAGTGCAAATCACGCAATTCACTGCGACGCCGAACCCCGTCACCCAGGGTGATGCCGTCACGGTTGACTGGGCAAGCCGCGGTGCCTGGGACTGCACGAGTTCGGGTCTGGCCGGGACCAGCTGGCCCTCATCGACCCCTCGAGCTGATCGCGGTAATGTCGCGGTCGCCACCGACGCGCTTGCTCCGGAAGGCAATCATGTCCTTTCGCTGACGTGCTGTAACGGTCCAGGCGCCTGCGCCACAGCGACAAACATCGATCTGGAAGTTTTGGAAGACGATGATAACGGTGGTCAAGTCGAGGGATGCGAAAGTGTGCCGCGACTGAGCAGTTTCCCCGGGTGGAGCAGAGCAGGCCAGATTCTTTATCCGGCTTCGGCAAATGCCGGGGTGGATTCCAGAGTTTATGCTGATGTGTTCAGAGCGCCGTTCCCGGGAACCACGAATCAGCGAACAATTCCCCTGCAAAAGAATCAATACGCCAGTATCCGCTTCACCACGCCTCCGGATTTGAATGCCGGTAATCGAGGTCAGTGGAACGCTGAAAATCCTTCTGCCTCTTCCGGTTTGCCCAATGACCGGAGGATTGTGTCCGTTTCGCGGTGTCCGGGAGACTTCAATCCTGCCACCGTCGACGCCCCAATCTGCGTGCAATCACGCAATTTTTCAGACCCTTTCATCTGGGTGGGACCGGGACACGACCAAGCCGCCTTTCGCTGTGAACTGCAGCCGGATACCACCTACTATCTGAACATCGCCTATTC
>CAZUTZ010000287.1:0-3397 GCA_964623655.1 uncultured Wenzhouxiangella sp. | reverse complement strand
CGCCATGACCGGCACGACCCGGATTTCCCCGAGCTTACGCAGATCCAACAGAACTGCAATCGGGCGGCAGCCCTTGTCCGGCAATTGCTAGCCCTGTCGCGCAAGCAGAGCCTGAACCTCGTGACCCTGGACCTGCATGAGACGATGGAGGATCTGATCCATCTGCTCAACCGTCTGGTGGGTGAGAAAATCACGCTGAGCCTGCGCCATGGCCGGGACGTGGCCCCGATCAGATCCGACAAACGCCAGTTCGAACAGATCCTGATGAACCTTGTCGTCAATGCTCGCGATGCCCTGCCCATGGGCGGCGAGATCAGGATCGACACGCTGACGCATAGCTTTGCCAACGGTCTCAGTCGCGACGATGTGGAGATGCCGGCAGGAGATTACACGCTCATCAAGGTCAGCGATGATGGGGTGGGAATCCCGCAGGACAAGCTAACCAAGATATTCGATCCGTTTTTTACGACCAAACGGCAGGGCGAGGGAACTGGTCTAGGGCTTTCCACTGTATATGGTATAGTAAAACAATTGGGGGGCTATATCTTTGTTGACAGCGAAGAAGGTGTCGGAACAACATTCACGCTGTATTTCGCCGCCCGCGATGCCGAGGCGATTACGACCACCCGCAAGCCAGCAAATGCCATGCCAAAAGATATGCCATCTAACGCACCTCAAGCACTGATCTTGCTGGTTGAAGATGAAGCGCCGGTCCGCTCCTTCGCCGCGCGCGCCCTTGAGTTGCAGGGTCACCAGGTGCTCGCGGCCGAAAGTGGCGAAGCGGCGCTGGAAATCCTCTCGGACCCTGAAATCCGACCCGATTGTTTCGTGACAGACGTGATCATGCCAGGCCTCGACGGGCCCGGCTGGATCATGGAGATCCGCGATCGGTTCGAATCCACCCCCGTGCTCTTTATCTCCGGCTATGCCGAAGATAGTCGCCTTGCCGCGCAGGCACGCATCGGAAACGCAGCGTTTCTCGGCAAACCCTTTTCCCTCGCTGAATTCACCGAAGCCGTATCGACGCAGTTGAACAAACGCCACGAGGCTGCTTGAGGTCAGATGAAACCCAGAGCAGGCCCGCCCCTCGCAATTGCCATGACACTTGCGTTCCGAACAGCCGCCACACACACGGTTTCGAGGGCCCTGATAGTTCAGTTGGTAGAGCACCTGTTTCGTGATTTGCGGGTCCCCGCTAGAATGGCTTGCAAAACCAGTGAGTAGCGGCAAATGAGTGGAGCTAGTAGGGCCGTTGTAGGGTTCGGAACGCCGCTGTAGCTCAGCTTTTAGAGCACGTGTTTCGCACCGAGTGCTCAGACTGACGGTTTTTGCCATATAATCACCACGTTGCCGGTTTTCGAGAACGTTTCGAGAATTCGCAAGAGCATCCGTGTTGCGTAGACGCATCACTGTTGTTGCTGAGTGATGGTGCCGCAGAAGGGACTGGAACCCCCGACCCCTGCATTGCGAATGGCCTGAGCGTCGTCCAACTGCATATGGGCCTAACGAAAAATAGAATGTAAATCAGTTACTTAACTTGAAAATTGGTCGGCATTCGCCCAACTGGACCGTATCGTGTTCTCGAAATTTCCCGAAAACAGGAGCGGCACATGGCGACGACGATGACCTTCACAGACAGCGCGATCCTACGGATCAAACCGCAGGCGACGACTGAGTGGTACTCGGACAAGACCTACCGCGGACTGCGGCTGGCTGTCACCTCGGGCGGCACGAAGACGTGGTACGCCTTGAACTGGGACGGCACGGCACAGAAGGCGCGGCAGGTGAAGATCGGCCATTTCCCGAAGATGAAGCGGAACGAGACACAGCGCATCGCGGCCGAGGTGAAGTCGGAGATGGACGCGGGAGCGTTCATGAACCGCGCAGAGAAGGCAATCAAGGCGACAGTCGATAAAACGCCCCTGCCGACGCTTGCCGAGGCGCTCGACGCCTATCTGAAGCATCGGATGGGCGAACGCTTCACCGCTTCGGTTTCCGTCCGTGTCGCTGCTTCTGATTGACGAGTGCGCCTTTCTCAAGGCGGAGATGGGTGACGATGAGGCCCGGATTGCCAGTGTGCTCCCCATGCTCACTCCTCTCGGCCAGGTCTTTTTTTCGAGCACCCCCAGCCCGGCGAAACAACTACTTCGCGAGGTTGTTCCTTGACGCGAAGCCCAGCGACGGCCTCCACCGGATCGTCGTGCGGGGCACCGACAATCCGAGGCTGGCCGATAAAGTTGAGCGAATGCGTCGGTCTCTTTCTCCGACCCGTTTCAAGCAGGAGATCGAGGTGGAGATGCTGGCCGATGGCGCGTCGTACTTCGACCTCGGGATCATCTCGAACGCAACATCTCAGGAGAGCGCACTGTGAACGCCCGATAGACAGCAGGGTGCATAGGCCCGTGCTTCCAAGCCTCAAAGTAGCCTGAAACCAGTGGGCGCTTGTTCTGGGTCAGGTAAATGCCCTGCGCGAAGTAGAGAAGCTTCTGGAGTGCTAGATTTGAAATCCTGATCCCACGCCGCTCTGCCTCATTGAGCATCAGGTTAGCGATTGCCCGTGGATCATATGCGCCCATCGCCTCATTCCTGCCGCCGTCGTGTTCCACGTTTGTTCGACACCTTGCATCACCCAACGGTGATTTGGCAAGAGCGCGCGGTCCAGATGGTGCCCCAAGACGGACTCGAACCGCCGACCACCTATTTACGAAACAGGTGCTCTACCAACTGAGCTATTGGGGCCTCGGATATCGTTTAAACGGGCAGCCCCTGCTTGTCCAGTGCGATCCGGGTTGCTCACGCGCTCTCCGCTGAGCAACCTCATGCAATGCCGCGCCAATCCAACATCGAACAGCACCCATGGTAGCCAGAAGCTTTAGGTGTCCAGTCCCGGCATCTGGTGGATCGGGTTGACGATGAATCGGTCTGGCTCTGAAGTCCAGACCTTGCAGATGTATTCGTAGGGTGTGAGGCCGTTCAGCGTCTTGAGCCTGCGTGCGAAATTGTAGGCGGCGATGAAGTCGGCGAGATGCGCCCTCAGTCGGGCAGATCGGCCGCGGTGCAACAGGGGGCTTTGTCACTGTGCGGGCCATCGGACCAGACAACACGCTGCTTGATCTTGAAACCCAGCGTGGCGGTGCGGCAGCGCTAGGTGCGGCGCTCTGGCCGGCGGGATTTGCAAAGGCGCAGCATGTGGTGCTGATGTCTTCTGGCACCTACCGCCCTGAACCACTGACGCAATTCACACGCGGCAAAGCTGGGGTTAGGGCTGGTGACAGGGCACCAGCTGCCCAATATGTGCAATGCGGCTGGCTCTGCACCCAATTTGCTCGCGCTCAAGGCGCTAGCGTTCCGAGCCTGACACTTCCTACCTGTTCCCCCTGATTTCGTTCAAGGCGTC
>CAZUTZ010000286.1:0-3402 GCA_964623655.1 uncultured Wenzhouxiangella sp. | reverse complement strand
CTGTCGTTTTCGACTTATGTCGGGCTGATCGGCATCGGCCGCATTCGCCGCGGGCGGGTCAAGACCAACCAGCCGGTCGCCGTGATTGATCGCGAGGGCAAAAGGCGCAGCGGCCGGGTGCTCCAGGTGCTGGGATTCAAGGGCTTGAAGCGCGAGGAAATCCCCGAGGCGGTGGCCGGCGACATCATCGGTATTTCCGGGCTGGAAAACATCGGCATTTCTGACACGATTTGTGATCCGGCCGCTGTCGAGGCCCTGCCGGCGCTGAGCGTCGATGAGCCGACCATTCACATGACCTTCCAGGTCAACGACTCGCCGTTTGCCGGGCGCGAGGGCAAGTACCTGACCAGCCGTCAGCTGCGCGCCCGCTTGTATCAGGAAGCCACCCACAACGTGGCCCTGCAGGTCAGCGATACGGCCGACCCGGATCAGTTCGACGTGGCCGGCCGCGGCGAGCTGCACCTGTCGGTGCTGATCGAATCCATGCGACGCGAGGGTTATGAGCTGGCCGTGTCCCGTCCGCGCGTGCGCAAGCGCGAAACCGAGGGGGAGGTCCAGGAACCCTGGGAGGCGGTGGTGCTGGATCTGGAAGAGCAGTATCAGGGCTCGGTCATGCAGGCCATGGGCGAGCGCAAGGGCCAGCTCAAGGACATGACCTCCGACGGCAAGGGCCGGGTCCGGCTTGACTACATCGCCCCGGCCCGCGGCCTGATCGGCTTTCAATCGAGCTATCGCACCATGACCGCCGGCACGGGGCTGTTTTTCCGCGTCTTCGACCACTGGGGCCCGGTGACCGAGAAAGTCGCTGCACGCATCAACGGCACCTTGATCAGCATGGAGCAGGGCACCACCGTGGCCTACGCGCTGTTCAACCTGCAGGATCGCGGCAAGCTGTTCGTCGGACCCGGCGAAGAGGTTTATGAAGGCATGATCATCGGCCTGCACGCGCGCGAAAACGACCTGGTCGTCAACCCGCTGAAAACCAAGAAGTTGAGCAACGTCCGCGCCGCCGGCAAGGACGACGCCCTGCTGCTGACGCCGCCGATCCGCATGAGCCTGGAGCAGGCGCTGGAATTTCTGGCCGACGACGAACTGCTGGAAGTCACACCCGAGTCAATCCGCCTGCGCAAGCGCCTGCTCAAGGAACACGAGCGCAAGCGCGCCGAGCGCGCCGCAGGCTGAGAAAGAGTCTGCTGACTCTGCCCATTCTTTGCTCCTCGAATCCTGACTCGTCGGTTTGACCTCCAGGCGTCGAAATGGCGGGATAGAATAGAGAGTGGCACGGTTGGCCGCTGGGCCGGTCGGTCGAAATCCAAGGGGTGGAGGATAGATGGCTGAACCTTTCCACCGTCATGATTCCTTTCGCCCGGGGGGGCGATTTCAAGGATCGTGGTGGGCACTGATGATCGCGGTTCTGGCACCACTAATGCTGCCTTCGAACTCTGCATTCGCCGAGGCGGTCGGTGAACGACTTGAGCAAGCCCGCCAGATCAGCTACAAGCAACACTGGCAGGACGCCCAGGCGATACTTGACGAGCTGGTGGATGACTTGGCCGATTTCAGAACGCGCGATTATGTTGACTTCCGCCTGCTTGAGGCGCGCCACCAGGCGCTCGCCGGTGAAACCCGCAAGGCACTCGAGACGGCAAGGGCGTTGCTGGAGTTGCCGTTGGACAATGATCAAGAGCTTCGAGCGCTGCAGTTCAGCGCCAACATAGCTGTTCTCCTGCGTGAGTATGAAGCGGCGTTCGATTACCTGCTGGCGGGGTTGGCGATCAAGGTCGACTCGGTAGACTCTGCCCCGCGCATCGCGACTTTGAATATGGCCAGCTACATGTTCGGACGGGTGGCGGAGTACGACCAGGGCATCAGCTACGGGGAGCGCGCGCTGGAGATGGCGCGTGCGTCCGGTGATGATGGCGAGGCCTGCGTGGCGCTGCAGCGGCTGGCCCCGGTCTACAAATGGGCCGATCAGCCCGACCGGGCCGAAGCGACCTACCGCGAGGGTATTAGCCAATGCGGCAAGGTAGGCAACGAGTTGTTCGTCGGTGTGCTACAGCACGGACTGGCCGATTTGTTGCGCCAAGAGGGGCGGCTGAATGAGGCGAGGACACTGGCTGAGCAGGCTGTGGCGGCGCTTGAACGAGCGGTGTACGAGCTCGGCGAGTACGAGGCCCGTCTGGTCGAGGCGGAGGTTTTGCACGATCTCGGTCTTTTAGAGGCGGCGGAAGACGCCGAAACGGATCTTGGCGATCTTGCCGCCTACTTCAGGGAAAACAACATGTGGGACCAGGCGGCACGCCTGGAGTGGCTGCATGCCAGACTGTCGCGGCGCCGGGGCGACCTCGCCGGGGCGCTTGATCGAATGGAGCGCTACGTGCAGGCGCGCGAGGAATTCCTGGGGCGCGAGCGCGCGATGCGGCTGGCCTATCTACAAGTTGCCTTCGATACTGTTCTGAAGGAACAGGAAATCGAGCTGCTGACCGAGAGCGCCCGCGCCGCGCGTCTGGAAACGGAGGCTGCTCGGCAGGAACGGCGGTTCCGCACCGTCATCGTCCTGCTGCTGGTCGCCGTTTTTTCGCTTCTCATTCTGCTGCTGGTGCGCACGGTGCGCAGCCGCCAGCATTTTCGGCAGCTGTCGCGTCACGATTCGCTCAGCGGTCTGGCCAACCGGGCGTGGTTTTTCGAGCAGGCCGCTGAACTCCTGGTAAGCCCGCGGGATGAAGACAAATCCACTTTTCTCGCGGTGGCCGATATCGACCACTTCAAGGCCGTCAACGACCGCTATGGGCACCGCGTTGGCGACCAGGTGATTGGCCGGACCGCGCGGCTTTTGCGCGCCGCCTTTGGCCCTGATGCTCTGACCGGCCGGATCGGCGGCGAGGAGTTCGCAGTGATGATCAGGGTCGCTGATGTCAAGGACGTCATCGCCGCAATCCAAAGGTTCGTTGCGGCGGGCCCTGAAGACAAACGTCAGGATGATCCGGAGGTAACGGTCAGCTTCGGGATCGCCCGAGCGCGTTTCGGCGACGATGTCGACACCTTACGAGAGCGCGCCGACAGTGCCTTGTATAAGGCCAAGCGAGACGGCCGAAACCGTTACGTCGTGGCCCGCGACTAGCGACTGCCAACGAAGCACGCAAACCAACTTCGCCTTCACAGGAGAGCACATGAATTTGACGCCTTCGGACAAGGCCGTGGATATCGCCCGGCGGCTGGACCGCTTCATGCGCGATGAAGTCGAACCCGTAGAGCCCGACTGGCACCGGCAGATGGCGAGGCTTGACGACCCCTGGCAGGTGCTGCCGGCGATCGATCAGCTCAAGGCCCGGGCCCGTGACGAGGGTCTTTGGAACCTGTTTCTGCCCGACCCCGATCGTGGCCAGGGCCGGTCGGTCCTGG
>CAZUTZ010000285.1:0-3414 GCA_964623655.1 uncultured Wenzhouxiangella sp. | reverse complement strand
CTGGAGCCGGGCGAGCCCAAGGATCCGGATACCGCAGCGGTCTATGCGGTCTATGCCGCTTTCGCCAGCCCCAGCCAGCGCGCGGCGATGCGCCAGGCTTTTTCCGAAGGGATTGCCTGGGGCGAGGTCAAGCAGCAGTTGTTCGAACTGGTCAACGCCGAGCTGGCCGGGCCGCGTGAGCGCTACGAGGCGCTGATGGCCGAGCCGGAGCGCGTCGAACGCGAACTGGAGCGCGGGGCCGAAAAAGCCAGGGCGATCAGCCGACCGCTGATCGAGCAGCTGCGCCACGCGGTCGGCATTCGGCCGCTGGCATGAGTCCTGGCTTGTGGACACCGCCGGCGCTGGCGGTGCAGGGCGGTGCGACCTTCCCGGCCCGGCACGTATGGTGCGTGGGCCGCAATTACGCCGAGCACGCGCGCGAGATGGGCGCAGACCCCGGCGCGGCTGAACCGATTTTTTTCAGCAAGCCGGCCGCGGCGCTGATTCAGGCCGAAGAGATCGCTTATCCGGCCGACACATCCGAGCTGCATCACGAGGTCGAGCTGGTGGCGGTCCTGGCTCGCGGGGGGCGTGATCTGGATCCATCAGCCGCGCTGGGTTGTGTCGGCTTCTACGCTGTCGGTGTGGATCTGACCCGGCGCGACGTGCAGACGCGGGCCAAGGCCGCCGGTCATCCCTGGGAAATGAGCAAGGCTTTTGACCAGTCCGCGCCGCTGGGGCTTTTGCTGCCGGTCGCCCAGTGGTCGCCGTTGCCGGATGCCCGGATCACTTTGCGGGTTGGCGATGATGTCCGCCAGGTTGCGCACCTGCGCGACATGATCTGGGATGTGGGTGAGCTGCTGGCCCTGCTGTCGGCGCGCGTGACCCTGCAGCCGGGCGATCTGGTGTTTACCGGCACGCCGGCCGGCGTCGGTCCGCTGGATTCGGGCGACCACGTCGTGGCGAAAGTCGAAGGGTTGCCGCCTCTGGAATTCCACATCGACAAGGGCTGATGGCGGCTTCCCTGCTGCACCCGCTGACTCTGCTGGCCGTGCTGTGCGGGGCGGCGGCCGGCGGGGTGTTACGCCATTTCGTCACCCGGCTGGCCATGCGCCGTCTCGGCGACGGCTTGCCCTGGGGCACGCTGCTGGTCAATCTTTCCGGCGCGGCGCTGGCGGGTCTGCTTGGCGGGTTCTGGTACCAGGGCCTGGCTGGCGCGGTCAACCTGGCCGGCGCCCTGTTCCTGGTCGGCTTTCTGGGCAGTTACACCACGGTTTCGGCGCTCAGCCTGCAGGCCCTGGAATTGGTGCAGGAACGAAGAGCGAATCTGGCGGCAGGCTATGTCCTGCTAAGCCTCGGGCTGGGCCTGCCCCTGACGGCGCTGGGCTTCCTGCTCGCCCGGTGGCTGGGCGGATGACGGCGCTGCCAGGGCACTACGCAGCGGTGGCCGCCGGCAGTGCGCTGGGCGGGCTGGCTCGGTATCTGCTTTCGGTGGCCGGGTATGCCTGGTGGGGCTATGACTTCCCCTGGCCGACGCTGATCGCCAACCTGGCCGGGTCTTTTCTGATCGGGCTGTATTTCGCCCTCAATCTGCCCGGCGGCCGGCTTGACGATTCGCTGGGCCGGCGGACATTCATCATGGCCGGCTTTTGCGCCGGCTTCACCACCTTTTCGCTGTTCAGCCTGGAAAGCCTCCTGCTGCTGGAGGCGGGGCGGGTGGCAGCGTTCCTGGCCTATCTATTTCTCTCGGCTGGCGGATGGCTGGTTGCGGTCTGGCTGGGCTATCGCGTCGGCCGCCCGTCGGTCTGATCGAACGGACCCGGACTTCAGCCGCTGCCGCGCGTACGCGTCTTGCCCTCGCGGGCGTTTTTTTCCATGAACTCGACGATCATGCCGGCCACGTCCTTGCCGGTTGCCGATTCGATGCCTTCCAGACCGGGCGAGGAGTTGACTTCCATGACCACCGGTCCATGGTTGGCGCGCAGCAGATCGACGCCGGCCACGTTCAAACCCATGATTTTCGCTGCGCGCACCGCCACCGAACGCTCCTGCGGTGTGATTCGGATCAGCGTTGCCGTACCGCCGCGGTGCAGGTTGGAGCGGAACTCGCCGGGCTTGGCCTGGCGCTTGATCGCAGCGACTACCTTGTCGCCGATCACGAAGCAGCGGATGTCGGCCCCGCCGGCTTCCTTGATGTATTCCTGAACCATGATCGAGACGTTCAGGCCCATGAAGGCCTCGAGGACGGATTCGGCCGCCTTGCGCGTTTCGCAAAGGACCACGCCAATGCCCTGGGTGCCCTCCAGCAGCTTGACCACCAGCGGCGCGCCGCCGACCATCTCGATCAGGTCACCGATATCGCCGAGCTGGCGGGCGAAACCGGTGACCGGCAGACCGACCCCCCGGCGCGCCAGCAGCTGCAGGGACCTGAGCTTGTCGCGCGAGCGGGTCACGGCCACGGATTCATTGAGCGGGAAAGTGCCCATCATCTCGAACTGGCGCAGCACGGCGGTGCCGTAGAAGGTGATCGAGGCGCCGATGCGGGGCACGACGGCATCGAAGGGCTCGAGCTGCTTGCCCTTGTAGTGAATGGTCGGCCGGTGCGAGGCAATGTTCATGTAGCAGCCCAGCGTATCGACGACCCTGGCTTCGTGGCCGCGCTGTTCGGCGGCCTCGAGCAGGCGACGGGTGGAATACAGCTTGCGGTTGCGGGACAGAATGGCGATGCGCATGACTCGGATCTCCAGGCGGTTCAGGCTGCGGCGTCGAGCCGGGGATGGCCCTGCAGGAAGGTCCGTGCAGGGTAAACCAGGGCGTGATTTTCCATGGCCTTGCGGCCCAGCAGCATGCGGTAGCGCATCCTGCCGCGGTCGGCCAGGGTGACATCGACCAGCCAGCGCGAGTGACCGATGATGATCGGGGTCCGTATGGTGTAGCGCTTCTCGCTCTCGCCCGAAGTCGAGCGCACGGCGCGCACGGCTTTCAGCTGTGCCTGGCAAAAGCGCTCGGACCGGGCCTTGGGAAAGCCGAGGTAGACGCGGAACCGCACCCAGTTTTCGCCGTCCTGATCGAACGGCTCGATATGGCTGGCATGCAGGGCGCAGGACTTGGCCCCGGTGTCGACCCGGGCGCGCAGACGCTCGATGCCCAGCTCCGGCAGCGCGATCCACTCGCAGGCGCCGATGATCATGCTGGGCGCGATATGCCGGTTCATTCGGGTCGCGCCAGATCGTCGAGCATGGCCTTGAGAAAGCGCGCCGCCTCGCCGCCGGTGCAGGCGCGGTGATCGAAGGTCAGCGACAGCGGAATCATGCGGTGGACCTCCATGCCGCCGAGTACCGGCACCACCTCGTGGCGCAAGGTGCCGGCGGCGACGATGGACACGCACGGCGGCGTGATCACCGGCGTGGCGTAGCGCCCGGCAAACTTGCCGAA
>CAZUTZ010000284.1:0-3421 GCA_964623655.1 uncultured Wenzhouxiangella sp. | reverse complement strand
CGCTCCAGCCAGGCTACGGACTCGGCGTCCAGGTGGTTGGTCGGCTCGTCGAGCAGCAGCATGTCGGGCTTGGACAGGAGCAGCCGACACAGCGCCACGCGCCGTCGTTCACCGCCGGAAAGCGTGCCGATCTTTTCCTCCCAGGCCGGCAGGCGCAGGGCGTCGGCGGCCACTTCCAGCGTGCGGTCCAGCTCCCAGCCGCCGGCTGAGTCGATCTTGTCCTGCAGCTCGGCCTGCTCGGCCAGAAGCTCGGTCATTTCCTCATCGCTCATCGGCTCGGCGAATTTTTCCGAAATCTCGTCGAAGCGCTTGAGCTGATCGCGGATCTCGCCCAGCCCCATCATCACCGCTTCGCGCACGGTCACTTCCTCGGGCAGCTCCGGTTCCTGCGGCAGATAGCCGATATTGATGCCCGGCTGCGGTCGTGCCTCGCCGTCGAATTCCTTGTCGACGCCGGCCATGATTCGCAGCACGGTGGACTTGCCGGCGCCGTTCAGGCCCAGGACGCCGATCTTGGCGCCGGGAAAAAAGGACAGCGAGACATCCTTGATCAGGGTTCGATTGGGCGGCACCGTTTTCGAAACGCGGTGCATGGTGTAGACGTATTGGCTCATGGTCGGTTTTGGCAGGGTTTCGAACAGCTTGTTATGGTGGGGGCTGTCGGGGTGGAATGCCAGAGTTTGGGTTGATGTGGGGACCTGGGACCAGGGACCAGGGTTTAAGCAGTTTGGTCGAGAATTGCGGTTTTCGGAGCCGGCCTTTTGCCTACGAGAATTCAATTATCGACTAGGCTCTCTTTGGTCCCTGGTCCCTGGTCCCTGGTCCCTTACCCCTAAAAACAAACATTCCGGCACAATAAGCCAATGAAGATTCTGGTAACCGGCGGTGGCGGCTTTCTCGGCCAGGCCGTCATTCATCAACTGCTGGCGCGCGGCGATGAAGTCGTTACGCTCAACCGATCGACTTATCCCGAACTGGCCGACCTGGGTGTCGACTGCCACCAGGGCGACATCGCCGATGCCGATGCCGTGCTGGCGGCGGCCGAGGGCTGCGATGCCGTCATTCATATCGCCGCCAAGGCCGGCCCGGGTCTGCATGCCCCGGATTTCGAGCGGCCCAACGTGACCGGCACCGAAAACGTGCTCTCCGCCTGCTCAAGGCACGGCATCGGGATGCTCGTCTACACCTCGTCGCCGAGCGTGGTCCACGGCGGCGGTGATATCGAGAACGGGGATGAGTCGCTTCCGTACGCGGACCATTTCCAGGCGCCGTATCCGGAAACCAAGGCACGAGCCGAGCGCATGGTGCTGGGCGCCAACAGCGAAGACTGCAAGACCTGCGCCCTGCGTCCGCATCTGATCTGGGGGCCTGGCGACAACCAGCTGCTGCCACGCCTGATCGAAAAAAATCGCGCCGGTCGCCTGCGGCTGCCCGACCCGTCGAAGCTGATCGATACGGTCTACATCGATAACGCGGCCCAGGCCCATATCCTGGCGCTGGACAATCTCACCGGAGCAGCAACGGCCGCTGGCCGGGCCTATTTCATCAGCAACGGCGAACCGATGGCCAACGGCGAAATCATCTCCCGTCTGCTCGAGGCCGCCGGCGAGACGCCGAAAATCGCGACGGTCGCGCCCGGGCTGGCCATGACCATCGCCGGCGCGGTTGAAGGCTTGTGGCGAGTCACTCGCCGCCGCAGTGATCCGCCCCTTTCGCGCTTTGTGGTCGAACACCTGGCCACTGCGCACTGGTACAACCTGAACGCCGCCCGCCGCGACCTGGGCTTCGAGCCGCAGGTTTCGATCGAAGAAGGACTGCGCCGCCTCGCCGCCGCCTGGCGACCGTTGGCCCACTAGGGCCAACGGCCATCACGCGCCCAGAAAGCTCCTCAAACGATCGCGAATCCAGGTCAGTCCGCGTTCCAGCCGGGAGCGCTTGAGGTACTGCTGGTCGTGAGGCGGGACGCCGGCATAGCCGCCGTGTTTGAGTTTGACCCAGGCGTTGAGGTCGGTTTGCCGGGCAAAATCGAACAAGCGGTGGTTCAGCCAGCCGCCGTTGTCCTGGCGCAAAATGGCGGTGCCCAGATCGAGGATGACCGGCTTGCCGGAAAGGTCGATGCGCAGGTTGCTTTTGCGTTTGAGATCGCCGTGGGCAACGCCGCGCGCGTGCATGGTCTGAATGTGGTGCAGCAGGTCGCTGAAAAACGGCTCGGCATCTTTCAGCAGGTGGCGCTGGAAATTCTCCCCGTCCACGTACTCGAGGACCAGGAAACGATCCTCGAACAGACCGTAGCAGTGCGCGAAGCCGGCCAGACCGCCGAGGTGTTGATAAACGCGGAACTCGCGCGCCAGCGCGCGGCGGCGCAGCCACTTCATGAGACCGGTGCCGCGCGGCGCCTTGATCGCCAGGTCGAGTCCATCAGCGCTGAATCGGCGGACTTCGCCCTGGTTGCTGCGGCGCAGTGGAATGCCCAGCGAGAAATCGAGGTTGGCGCAGAACTCGGCGATTCTCTCGTTTTTTCCCGGCGCGGTCAGTGCATCGCTCATCGCTGTGATGATAGCCGAGGGTCGGGCAGGCTTTTCTGGCAAAATACCCCTTCAGGGGCTCGAAAAGCGGGTCCCGCGACCTTAAATTGCGGCTGATGCAATTTTGATTCCCGCTCCCTGCTGCATAGGAACCCAAAGTCATGCCGATCTATGAATATCGCTGCCAGGCCTGTGGCCACGATCTGGAAAAGCTGCAAAAGATGTCGGATCCACCGCTGGTCGATTGTCCGTCCTGCGGCAAGCCGGCATTGACCAAACTGGTGTCCGCCGCCGGCTTCCGCCTCAAGGGCGGTGGCTGGTATGAAACCGATTTCAAAAAAGACGGCAAGCGCAATCTGGTCGGTGAGCCTGACGGCGGCAAGAAAGACAGCAGCACCGAGACCGCCAAGTCCGATAAACAATCCGAGTCGAAGTCGACCGAGAAGAAGGCCGATAGCAAATCGACCAAGTCATCCTCCGACAAAGCGGCATAGGTTTCCGATTTCCGGTTTCCTGAACCCTGAACCCTGAAGAAAAATGCGCACCCATCTCTGCGGCAACGTCACCGAAAACCTTTCCGGTCAATCCGTCGTGTTGTGCGGCTGGGTGGCGCGCGCGCGTGATCTGGGCGGCCTGATCTTTGTCGGTTTGCGTGACCACGCCGGCGTGCTGCAGGTGGTGGTCGAGCCGGAAAACACCAGCGCTTTCGCCGTTGCCGAAAAGCTGCGCAACGAGTTCTGCGTCCGCATCACCGGTACCGTGCGGCTGCGCCCGGAAAGCCAGTGGAACCCGGATATGACCACCGGCAAAGTGGAGTTGCTGGCCGATACGGTCGAGATTCTCAACGCCAGCGCGCCGCTGCCGCTGCTGATGAGCGACGAGGATGGCGAAGAGGT
>CAZUTZ010000283.1:0-3435 GCA_964623655.1 uncultured Wenzhouxiangella sp. | reverse complement strand
AGAAACTATGGCCATCCACGGGGCGATAGCCCTACTCAATCACCAATTACTCAGCGTCGAGCTTGTCCTGCGTGCGAGTTTCGAAGTCGGCCGCGTCGTGTCGCTCTCGCAGCTGGGTTTCGGGCGGACCGAACGGCTTGTTGACCATCACGCCGCGCTGAACCGCCGGGCGCTCGTCGATCGCGCGCGCCCAGCGCTGCACGTTTTCGTAAGTCTCGACCTGCAGAAATTCACCCGCCTCGTACAACCGGCCCAGCGCAAGCTGGCCGTACCAGGGCCAGATGCCGATATCGGCGATGGTGTAGTCGTCGCCGGCAATAAAGCGCTTGTCGGCCAACTCGCGATCCAGAACATCAAGCTGGCGCTTGGCTTCCATGGCGAAGCGGTCGATGCAGTACTTGATCTTGACTGGCGCGTAGGCATAGAAGTGGCCGAAGCCGCCGCCCAGAAACGGCGCTGCACCCATCTGCCAGAACAACCAGTTCAGGCACTCGGTGCGCCCGGCCCGCCCCTCGGGCAAAAAGGCACCGAATTTCTCGGCCAGGTACAGCAGGATGGCGCCGGATTCGAAAACCCGGATCGCCGGATCCTGGCTGCGATCAAGCAGCGCCGGAATCTTGGAGTTCGGGTTGATCTCGACAAACCCCGAGCTGAACTGATCGCCCTCACCGATGCGGATCAGCCAGGCATCGTATTCAGCGTCTTTGTGGCCCATGGCCAGCAGCTCTTCCAGCAGTACAGTGACCTTGACGCCGTTGGGTGTGGCCAGGGAGTAGAGCTGGTGCGGGTGGCGACCCACCGGCAATTCCTTGTCGTGCGTGGCGCCGGCGATCGGCCGGTTGATCTTGGCAAACTTGCCGCCGCTGTCAGAATCCCAGGTCCAGACCCGGGGCGGTGTGTAATCCGATTCAGTCATTTTGGTCCTTTGGTTTGTCTGACCTCGAGCACGTGGCCTCAAATCTGCGGCACCGCGCTCGGGCGATGCGGTCGCGGCTCAGCGTCTGGCGTTTCACGCTCGGCGTATTGCTGAGCCTCGACCACGGCAATGGCCGTCATATTGACCACCCGGCGCACGCTGGCGGACGGCGTCAGCACGTGGGCCGGCCGGCCAACGCCCATCAGGATGGGTTCGATACTGACGGCGCGTCCGACCACGCGCGCCATGCTGCAGGCGATATGGGCCGCATCCTGGTCCGGCATGATGAGCAGGTTGGGCTGCCCGCTCAGCCGCGAATTGGGGAACACGCGTTCCCGAATGCTTGGGATCAGGGCGACGTCGGCGGCCATCTCGCCCTCGATTTCCAGCTCCGGCGCGGCTTCGCGCACCCGTTCAAGCACCCGGCGCATCTTGGCGGCCTGCGGGTCGGCATGGGAGCCAAAAGTCGAGTGCGACACCAGTGCGACCTTGGGCGTAATGCCGAACATGCGCACGCGCTCGGCGGCCATCAGCGTCAGTTCCGTGAGCTGCTCGATGCTCGGGTCCGGATTGACGTAGGTGTCGCAGACGAACCAGACGCCGTTTTCGTTGGTGACCGCCGACAGCGCACCCAGCGTCTGGCAACCGGGCACCATGCCCAGCACTTCGGTCACGTAGCGCAGCTTTTTCTGATAACGCCCGACCACGCCACAAATCATGGCATCGGCCTCGCCGCGCAGCACCATCAGCGCGGCGATGACCGTGGTGCGGGTGCGCACAATGGCCTTGGCGGAATCCGGCGTCACGCCGCGCCGCTCGGTGATGGCGTGGAAGGTCTGCCAGTATTCCTTGAAACGCGGGTCGGACTCGGGGTTGACCAGTTCGAAATCCCGCCCGGGCCGAATGCGCAAGCCCGCACGCTCGATACGCATGTCGACCACCGCCGGCCGGCCGATCAGAACCGGTTTGGCCAGGCCCTCGTCAATCAGCGACTGCACCGCCCTTAGCACGGTTTCCTCTTCGCCCTCGGCGAAAGCGACGCGCCGCGGATCGCGACGCGCGGCATCAAACACCGGCTTCATCAGCAGACCGGTGCGGAACACGTACTGGCTCAGTCTTTCGCGGTATTCGTCCAGATCAATGCTGCGTGTGGCGACACCGGACGCCATCGCCGCCTGCGCCGCGGCCGGCGCCAGGTGAACCAGCAGGCGCGGGTCGAAAGGTTGCGGAATCAGATAGTCAGGGCCAAAGCGCGGGACTTCGCCGCCGTAGGCCGCCGCCGAGACATCCGACGCCTCCATCTTGGCCAGTTCGGCGATTGCCTCCACGCAGGCCATTTTCATCTCGTCGTTGATGGCCGTCGCGCCCACGTCCAGCGCGCCGCGAAAAATGTAGGGGAAGCACAGGACGTTATTGACCTGATTGGGGAAATCCGACCGTCCGGTCGCGATCAGAGCGTCAGGCCGGGCTTCCCGGGCCAGATCCGGCATGATCTCGGGCACCGGGTTGGCCAGCGCCAGGATGATGGGCCGGTCGGCCATGCGCTTGACCATGTCGACGGTCAGCACGCCCGGTGCTGAAACCCCCAGGAACACGTCGGCCCCGTCGATGGCGTCATTGAGTGTGCGGGCATCAGTCTCGATCGCGTATTGCGCCTTGCGCTGATCCATGTCGGCCTCGCGCCCGACATGCACCACGCCGTTGCGATCGCAGAGGACGATGTGCTCGCGCTTCAAGCCCATGGTCACCAGCAGATCGAGGCAGGCCATGCCGGCCGCCCCGGCGCCGGAGGCGACCAGGCGGATCTCGTCAAGCTTCTTGCCGGCCAGCTCCAGTCCGTTGAGCATGGCAGCTGCGGTGATTATCGCGGTACCGTGCTGATCGTCGTGAAAGACCGGAATGTTCATCCGCTCTTTCAGACGATCTTCGACGTGGAAACACTCCGGAGCCTTGATGTCTTCCAGATTCACCCCGCCGAAAGTCGGCTCCAGGCTGGCGATGATGTCGACCAGCTTGTCGGGATCAGATTCGTTGATCTCGATATCGAACACGTCGATGCCGGCGAATTTCTTGAACAGCACGCCCTTGCCTTCCATCACCGGCTTGGCCGCCAGCGGACCGATATTGCCCAGCCCCAGGACCGCCGTGCCGTTGGAAATGACCGCGACCAGATTGCCCTTGGCGGTGAACTCGCGCACCGAATCCGGCTCGGCGTGGATCGCCTCGGACGCCGCCGCCACGCCCGGAGAGTAGGCCAGCGCCAGGTCCCTGGCCGTGGTCAGCGCCTTGGTCGGCGCGACCGTGATCTTGCCCGGCACCGGATGGCGGTGATAGTCGAGCGCCTGTTCGTAGAGTTTTTCCTTGTCGGGCACGGTGGTTCCAATTTGCGAGAGTCGGAGGCGGTCTGAGCGGGTGGCGTTGCTGGCTTTTTTTCAGGGACCAGGGTTCAGGGACCAGGAAGGCAGATCCCTGGTCCCTGGTCCCTGGTCCCTGGTCCCTGGTCCCTGGTCCCTGGTCCC
>CAZUTZ010000282.1:0-3442 GCA_964623655.1 uncultured Wenzhouxiangella sp. | reverse complement strand
TTCGCGCCAGCACAGTGACTCTGAGCGTTACCTTATTAGCCGCATGGCCCACTAGCCTTCTTCGCTGACGACCGTGACCGTGACTTCGGTTTGCACATCGGCATGAAGAATCAGGCCGACGGTGTATTCGCCCGGCTCGCGAATCGGCCCTTCCGGCATATCCACCTCGGACTTCTCGACCGCGTAACCCATTTCAGTGAGTTTGGAGGCGATTTCATTCGGGTTGATCGAGCCGTAGAGGCGCCCTTCGGGACTGACCGCCACCATGAACAGCACGGTATCGACGCCGTCGATCGCTTCCTTGCGGGCCTCGGCCGCGGCCAGCTTGTCGTTGGCCTGGCGCATCAATTCTTCCTTGCGCGCCTCAAATTCCGCGAGATTTTCCCGCGTGGCCGGAATGGCCTTGCCGCGCGGCAGGAGAAAGTTGCGACCATACCCCGGGCGAACGTTGACCGTATCGCCGAGGTCGCCGAGGTTGTAAATATTTTCCAGCAAGATGAGTTTCATGGGTTCATCCGCCTCTTAATGGTTGTCGGAGTAAGGCAGCAGCGCAAGGTAGCGCGCGCGCTTGATCGCCGTGGAAAGCTGGCGCTGATACTTGGCCTTGGTGCCGGTGATGCGGCTGGGGACCACCTTGCCGGTTTCGGTGACGAAATCCTTCAGCAGTTCAATGTCCTTGTAGTCAACCTGCTCGATCCCTTCAGCGGTGAAACGGCAGTACTTGCGTCTTCTCATGAAACGGGCCATGGCTATTTCTCCGCCTTGTCGTTATTGTCATCCGAATCGTCATCCGACGAATCGTCGTCGTCATCATCGTCGCCGCTGGCGCTATCGTCGTCGCTGTCATCGCGCGCGCGGCGGCGCTGCTCGCGCTCGTCCTTGTTTTCCTTGCGCTTGAGCATGATGGACGGCTCGGTTTCCGCTTCATCCTTGCGCACGGTGAGATGGCGCAGGATGGCATCATTGAAGCGGAAGATACCTTCCAGCTCTTCCAGCGTGGCGGCGTCACACTCGATGTTGAGCATGATGTAGTGCGCCTTGTGCAGCTTGGCGATGGTGTAGGCCAGCTGCAGGCGGCCCCAGTCCTCGCTGCGGTGAACCTGTCCGCCGTTGGTTTCGACCAGGCTCTGGTAGCGCTCCAGCATGCCGGGCACTTGTTCACTCTGGTCCGGATGGACCAGCAGCACGATTTCGTAGTGTCTCACTCAGATCTCCTTGTGGATTTTGCCGCTGCCGGTGAGTTTTGACGATCCGTCACAGCGACGAAAAGCCCCCGGCGAGTTCCTGGCAGGAAACTGAAGCCGTGGAGCAAGGGAGCCCGGCCGATGCATCGGCTTCGGACAAGAGCGGAATTATAGCGGGGAAAAGGGAAGCATGACAACTCTTACCGGCGAGTCGACGCGTTTACCGCTGTTGAGTCTTCAGCGTTCGCCGGCCACGGTAAAGCTCTCGCCGCAGCCGCATTCGCCGGTCACGTTCGGATTGCGGAAGCGAAATTCACGCACCAGACCATCGTGGACGAAGTCAACCGTCGTTCCGGTCACCATGGGCAACGCCTTTTCGGAGACCACCACTTTCAGACCATGGTCTTCGAAAACATGGTCACTTTCGCCAGCGCCCTGGGCAATGCCCACATCGTAAGCCCAGCCCGAGCAGCCGGTGCGGCGAACATCGACACGCAGCCCGATGCCGCCCTCGCGCGCCATGAATTCACGGACCCGGCTGGCAGCCGCTTCTGTCAGGGAAATATTGCCGTCTGTCATTGATCGAATCCTTTGGAAGCAGTCTTGAGTATTATTGGGGATTGACCTTTGTCATTCAACCAAATTCCAGGGGATTGATCACCATCACCATGAAAACTGCAAGCGTGCGCCAGGTTCTCGGCGGCGACATCGCCGCCGGCACGGAAATCGTTGTTCAGGGCTGGGTGCGAACCCGGCGCGACTCGAAAGCCGGCTTTTCGTTCATTCACATCAACGACGGCTCGTGTTTCGCCAACCTGCAAATCGTCGCCGACAAGAACCTGCCGAACTACGACGCCGAAGTGCTCAAACTCACCAGCGGCGCGTCGCTGCACTGCCGCGGCAAGGTGGTCGAGTCCAAGGGCCGCGGCCAGACCGTTGAGCTTCAGGCCGCCGAACTGGAGATACCCGGACTCGTTCAGGACCCGGATCACTACCCCATTCAGCCCAAGCACCACTCGTTTGAATTCCTGCGCACCGTCGCTCACTTGCGGCCGCGCACCAATACCTTCGGTGCCGTGACCCGCGTTCGCCATGCCGCGGCTCGGGCCATCCACGAATTCTTCGACGAAAACGGTTATTTCTGGGTCAATACGCCGATCATTACCGCCTCTGACGCCGAAGGCGCCGGGCAGATGTTTCGGGTCAGCACGCTGGACTTGATGAACCTGCCGCGCACCGAGGGCGGCCAGGTCGACTTCGGCAAGGATTTTTTCGGCCGCGAAACCTTCCTGACCGTGTCCGGCCAGCTCAACGTCGAGGCCTTCTGCCTGGCCATGAGCAAGGTCTATACCTTCGGCCCGACTTTTCGCGCGGAGAACTCCAACACCGCGCGCCACCTGGCCGAATTCTGGATGGTCGAGCCGGAAGTGGCCTTTGCCGACCTGGACGACCTGGCCACGCTGGCCGAAGAATTCCTCAAGTTCGTGTTCGCCCGCGTGATGGAGCGATGCCCCGACGACATGGCTTTTTTCGCCGAGCGCATCGAGCCGCAAGCCGTCAAGCGCCTGGAAGCGCTGGTCGACAGCCGCTTCGTGCGCATGGACTATGCCGAGGCGATTGATATCCTCAAGGCCTCGGGCAAGACCTTCGAGTTCAAGCCCGACTGGGGCGTTGACCTGCAGACCGAACACGAGCGCTTCCTCACCGAGGAGCACTGCAAGGCGCCGGTCGTGGTGATGAATTATCCCGACGAGATCAAGGCCTTCTACATGCGCGCCAACGACGACGGCCGAACGGTCGCGGCCATGGATGTGCTCGCTCCCGGCATCGGTGAAATCATCGGCGGCAGCCAGCGCGAGGAACGACTGGAAGTGCTGCAGCGCCGAATGGCGCAGCATGATCTGGATGAGCAAACCTATAGCTGGTTTCTGGACCTGCGCCGCTACGGCACGGTGCCACACGCCGGGTTCGGCCTGGGCTTCGAGCGTTTGCTCAATTACATCACGGGTTTGAGCAACATTCGTGATGTAATACCTTACCCGCGTACGCCAGGCAATGCGGCCTTCTGAAGATCAGGGGCATCAAAACAAGCGCTGAGTGAGCGTAAACCAGAGCGGCACCGTCACCGCCGACAGCAGGACACCCCAGGCGACCAGCGCCGGGGCCAGACGCACCGCCAGGCCGGCGCCGGTCAATAGCGCGGCCGCCGTGATCATCGGCGGCATCGCCGACTCCAGCACCGCGACCCGGGCCACGTC
>CAZUTZ010000281.1:0-3446 GCA_964623655.1 uncultured Wenzhouxiangella sp. | reverse complement strand
GCGGAACTGGCTGGAGTCTTCCGGGATGGTGAACAGCACGTCGGGATCGGCCGGGTCCAGGCCCAGCGCGTAGCCAAAGTCGCTGGGCAGGCCTTCGGTGATTTCGGTCCAGGTCTCGCCGCCGTCGTCCGAGCGCCAGGTGCCGGTGTGGCTTTGCCGGTACAGGCGGTCGGGGTGGGTGGGATGCATGCGCAGGCCGTGATCGTTGTGCCCGGCCACGGGCTCGTGGCCGGGCAAATAGGGTGCGCGGATGCCGCGGTTGCAGGGCTGCCAGTTTGCACCGCCGTCATCGGAGCGATACGTGCCGCCGGCGGCCAGCGCGGCATAGACACGTGCCCCGGAAGCGTGCAGCGAGTGCACGGCACATCCGCCCTTGGCCGGATGCCAGAGCCGGGCGGTAGGGTGTTCGTGAAAGCCGGGCAGTATCCGCCAGCTCTCGCCGCCGTCGCGGGAGATCAACAGGCCGGGTGGCTCGATGCCGGCAAGGATCGTGTCCGGTTCATCCGCCGGGCCCGGCGCCAGGTTCCAGATGGTTTTCAGGTTTTCCGGGTCATCGTCCACGCCGTGACTGGGCACGCTATCCAGCGGCTGCCAGGATTGACCGGCATCACTGCTGCGGTAGACATGAATACCCCAGATCGGATGGTGCGCAGCGGCAAAGCCCACCCGGCCGCCGTGGCGCGGGTCGAGGAACGCACGCTGGATTTCGTAGCCGGCCAGGTGTGGCCCTTCGATCTGGAAATGGCCCCGCGATGTGTCGCTGCGGGCAATGAAAAGACCCTTGCGCGTGCCGATCAGGACCGCGACCGCTGGCAGTGTTGACATGCCGATAATGGAAATAGGACTATGAAGGTACTGTCTAAGTATAGTCCAAGGATTTCCATGCAAGAGACCCTCAATCAGCGCATTGCTGCGCTGGTCCGCGACGTTCAGCTTGAGGCGGTTGGCGAAGACATGGCTGCCGCTGCGGCCGAGCCCGCCATCACCATCGAAGGGAACACGGCAACGGTTCAGCTGGAGGAGGCGTTCCCGACCAAACGCTTTGGCCGCGAGTTGGGCCGGTCGATCAGAAAGGCGGTCGAAGCGCTGCCCGAGGTCGACAAGGCCACAGTGCAGGTCACCAGCAAGATCACTCCACACCAGGTCCAGGCCAACGTCGAGCGCCTGCAGGCGGTCAAGAACATCATCGCCGTTTCCTCGGCCAAGGGCGGGGTGGGCAAGTCAACGGTCTCGGCCAATCTGGCCCTGGCCCTGGCCGCCGAGGGGGCCAGGGTCGGCATGCTCGACGCCGACATCTACGGCCCCAGCCAGCCGCGCATGCTGGGTGTCAAGGGCCGGCCTGATTCGGTCGACGGCACTACGTTCGAGCCGATGATGAGCTACAACGTGCAGTCGATCTCGGTCGGCTACCTGGTCGACGAGGAAGAACCGATGATCTGGCGCGGGCCCATGGTCACCAAGGCCATGATGCAGCTGCTCGGCAACACGCGCTGGAAAGAGCTGGATTATCTGATCATCGACATGCCGCCGGGCACCGGCGACATCCAGTTGACCTTGTCGCAGCAGGTGCCGGTTTCCGGTGCAGTCATTGTCACCACGCCGCAGGACATCGCCACGCTGGACGCGCGCAAGGGGCTGCAGATGTTTCGCAAGGTCAACGTGCCGGTGCTCGGCATCGTCGAAAACATGAGTATGTACACCTGTTCCAACTGCGGCCATCAGGAACATATATTCGGCGAGGGCGGCGGCGACCGCATCTCCAAGGATTATGGTGTGCCTCTGCTCGGCGCGCTGCCGCTGGATTTGAGGATTCGCGAGCATGCCGATAACGGTCGCCCCACCGTGGTGGCCGAACCGGACGGCGAAGTGGCGGCACTGTATCGCCGGATCGCGGTCCGAATGGCAGCGAAGCTGTCCATGCAGGCCACCGACTTCACCCACAAGATGCCCAAGATCGTCATCAAGCCCTGAAATCCCACTCATCAATCCCATGACCGAACCCGCAAACACCGAAACAGAGCCGAAATTGCCGCGCTACGCGCGAAAGCCCATGAACGTTCTCATGCAGCACGACGAACAGGGTTGGAAGGTGCTCGGCATCCTGCCGGCATCGGAACCGACCAGCAACCAGCGTCATCGGGAGCTGGTGCGCGATGACGGAGTGACTCAAATCTATCGCTGGGAAGGACTGATGCTGCGCCTGCTGCCGGATTGCTGCGACGACTACTGGTTCAACCTGACCAGCGACCAGCCGCGTCTGTATGTCATCTGCCAGCGCGACCAGGACGGCAGTCCGATGCCGGTGCGCATTACCGCCGACCAGGACGACGCCGTGGCGGCTGAAGAAGTCGACGAGCTGTTTTATCAGGCCGAGATGCCGGTACCCATCGTGTTCTGGATTCGCGACTATGTCGCCACGCACTGGACGCCCGGCCCGCGCAAGCAGAAAATCAAGGGCAAGGAAGGCGACAAGTATCGGCAGGGCAAAGGCAGGCGTCGACCATGACAAAAAAACAGGACGAAAACCGCGCTGCCGAGGACGGAGCAGCCAGACGTTCATCGGCCGACGAGCGCGAAAGCGAGCAGGATCGCGAGGGCGAGGGATTTCTGAGTCGCTGGTCGCGGCGCAAACATCAGGCCAAACAGGACAAGGCCGCAGAGCCGGTCGCCGAGTCGGCGCAGCCGGAGGAGACGGTTGACTCGGGAATTGCCGCTGGACACGATGGCGCCGAAGAAGCAAGCCAGGACGAGATACCAGCGCCAGAGCCGCTGACCGATGAAGACATGCCGCCCCTGGATTCCATTGACAGCGGCGGCAGCGTCAAGGATTTCTTCTCCCCCAAGGTCAGCAAGAAGCTGCGCGGCGCGGCGCTGAAGCGGCTGTTTTCCCAGCCCGAGTTCTCAGCCCCCGACATGCTGGAGGAATACGCCGGCGACTACTCCAAGCCCGAGCCCCTGGGCGATGTCGTCACCGCCGAAATGCGCTACCGCACCGAGCAGGCGATCAAGTTTGCCGAACGCAAGCTGAAAGAAGCCGCCGAGCGGGAAGGTCTGCAGCAGCAGCCGGCCAAGGCCTCGGTGCCGAATCCGCCTGAAATCTCCGGCGCCGAAGTCGGGCAGACGCAGGATTTGAGCGGACAAGACCAGACCGATGAGGTCGCCGAGGATGGCGCTCGGTTGGCAAAGCGGGACGACACCGATCCGCCTTCAAAGCCGGATTCAGGCTCAGAAAACCCGCCCGGCAAGCGCGACTGATCACCCCTTGAGCGCCGATTTGGCGCTGAGCCCACTTGTCGGCAGGCCCGCCGAATAAAACGCCTCCGGAAAACTCCTGATTCTGGCGCGTCGCTCCGGCGCGCCCGCAATCGGCCCCAAATGCTTTTCGGCCTTTCTAATGTAATTTAGCTTCAACAATTTAAATGTCACTTTTTTGTTCAAACGAACGT
>CAZUTZ010000280.1:0-3457 GCA_964623655.1 uncultured Wenzhouxiangella sp. | reverse complement strand
GGCAACTGGATCAACACCTACCGCCACTGGATGGAAAACCTGCAGGACTGGTGCATCAGCCGCCAGCTGTGGTGGGGTCATCGCATTCCGGCGTGGTACGACGACGCCGGCAAGCTCTATGTTGGCCGCAGCGAAGACGAGGTGCGTCGAAAGCACGAGCTGCCCGCGGATCTGGTACTCAGGCAGGACGAGGACGTGCTCGAGACCTGGTTCTCCTCGGCTCTGTGGGCGCACTCGACCCTGGGCTGGCCCGACCCTGAGCGCATGGCCTCCGAAGGTTTCGACCGCTACCTGCCGACTTCGGTCCTGATCACCGGATTCGACATCATCTTTTTCTGGGTCGCGCGCATGGTCATGATGACCGGCCACTTCACCGGCAAAGTGCCGTTCGAGCAGGTCTACATCACCGGCCTGATCCGCGACCGCGACGGCCAGAAGATGTCCAAATCCAAGGGCAACATTCTCGATCCGCTCGATTTGATCGACGGCATCGACCTGGAGCATCTGGTCGAAAAGCGCACCAGCGCCATGATGCAGCCGCATCTGGCCAAGCGCATTGAAAAAGCCACGCGGGAGGAATATCCCGACGGCATTCCGGCTTTTGGCGCGGACGCCCTGCGCATCACCTTTGCCTCCCTGGCCGGCCACGGCCGCGACATCAAGTTCGACCTGGCGCGCTGCGAGGGCTACCGGAATTTCCTGAACAAGCTCTGGAACGCCGCCCGCTTCACGCTGATGAACGTCGGCGAAGAGCCGCTGCCTGCTCCGGGCGATGACGAACTCGACACGCTGTCGCGCTGGATTCTCTCGCGCCTGAACCGCACCATCAATGAGGTCGACCGGGCATTGGCCGACTACCGCTTCGACCTGGCCAGCCGCGCGCTGTATGAATTTGTCTGGAACGAATTCTGCGACTGGTATCTGGAGTTGTCCAAGCCTGCCCTGTTCGAGGAAGCGGCAGCCGCCGATCCGGCCACGGCTCGCGCCACTCGCCATACGCTGGCCCAGGTGCTGGAAACCACGCTGCGCCTGCTGCACCCCTTCGTCCCCTTCATCACCGAGGAAATCTGGCAGCGCGTGCGGGTGCCCGCCGGCGTCGCGGGCGACAGCGTCAGCCAGCTGCCCTGGCCTCAGGCCGGCACGACCGATCCCGAGGCGGAAAGCGACGCCGAATGGCTGAAATCGGTCGTCTCGGCCGTGCGCTCGGCGCGGACCGAGCTCAATCTGGCCCCGGGCAAGCCGATGCCCCTGCAAATCCAGGGCGGCAGCGAAAGCGATCGCGAGCGGCTGGGACGATTCGGCGGACTCATTCGCAAGCTTGCCCGACTGGAGCGGATCGAAACGGTGTCTGCCGACCACGACAGCGCCGCCTGTGCGACCGCCCTGGCCGGCGAATTGCGCCTACTGATTCCGCTGGCCGGCCTGGTCGACGTGGCCGAGGAACTCGCCCGGTTGAACAAGCAGCTCGAACGCGAGCTCAAGGGCAGAAAGCAAGTCGAGAACAAGCTGGCCAACGAACGATTCGTCGCCAATGCGCCAGCCGAAGTCGTGGATCGCGAACGCCAGCGGCGTCTGGACCACGAAGCAACCATTGCCGAACTCACCCGTCAGATCGAGCGACTGAAGACGCTCGAGTAAGGTCGACGATCATTCGGGTTCAGTGCAGGGGCAGCCAGCAAGCTGCCCCCGCACCGAACGTCACCAGTAGTGATTACCAGGCGAAACGTGCGCGGGTGTACACATAGCGCCCGGAGAACCCGGCCGGCGAGAACGCGCTGAACAGGAAAGGCGCATTCTGCGTTTCGGCATTGAAGAACGGATTCTGAGTCGGGTACTCGTCGAACAGATTGTTCGCACCCAGGGAGAAGGTGAGTTGCGGCGTCAACGCCACGCTGCCTTCCACGTCGACCACCCACATCCCGTCAATGGTCCAGTCGGCGGCCGGGTTGTTGGCGCTGACCAGGACACTGCCGAAGCGCGTGCCTCGAACCAGGGCGCTCAGGTTTTCCCGACTCCAGTCCAGACCCAGAATCTGCTTGTTGCCCGGTGCGCCCCGCTCCTGGCGCAAAAGGTTTTGACGACTGAATACCGTGGGCGGCGGATCCAGTTCGGACAGGACCCCGGTCGCCCGAATATTCGACAATTCGGAGTCGTTGTAGTTGGCGGCAAACATGGTCGAGAACTGCCCGAAATCGCCTCCATCCCAGCTGTAGTCGACCACCAGATCAACGCCTCGGGTCCGGCTGTCAGCCGCGTTGATGAAGAACCGTGCCCGGTCAATGCCTTCGGGCAACAATTCAACCACATTGGGTTGACCCAAGTTTTCCGACAGCAGCACACGATCGTCGATATCAATCTGGTACGCGTCCAATGTCACGATCCAGCCAGCCTGCGCGAACACCAGGCCGACCGAGTAGTTGGTCGCTTCTTCAGCCTCCAGAGGCTGTGATCCCAGTATCCGGGCCACGTCGCTGTCGACGGCAAACGTACCGACCTCACTACCGACCAGGGTGCCATCTTCAAGCGTCTCAAAGACGGTACTGGTCGCCGTGTAGTGGCTTTGCTGGAGCGAAGGTGCGCGGAATCCGGTGCTGACCGCCCCGCGAAATGCCAGGGCGTCTGTCGCCTGGAAGCGGCCCGCCAGCTTGGCATTGAGCGTGCTGCCAAAATCACTGTAATCCTCAAAGCGAAGGGCGGCTGAGCCGGTCAGGCGGTCTGTAATGTCGGCCTCCAAATCGACATAAACGCCCACTGAGGATCGGCTCTCGTTGACTTCATTGGCCGGCTGGTAACCGGGAAACACCTGACTCCCAGCGGCGAGACCAGGCGCGCCGAAGAACGATGCCGGTTCGCCGGCGCCGAGCTTATAGCGCTCCCGGCGATACTCCACACCGGTCGCCAGGTTCAACGGGCCGGCGATCCCGCCCACCGCAATCTCGCGGCTGAGATCGACGTTCAGCACCGTTTGCTCGAATTCCAGGCTGCCGGCATCGAAAACGGTCGGGCTGGTCACTCCGAGTGACCGGTTAAGGGAATTGCCGATCGTCCAGTCGACTTCGTTGCTGCCGTAAACAACACTACCGTCCCAATTCCAGTCGCCCGCAAGTCCCCTCGCCCCGCCGGCAATTGAAAAATCCGTGATGTCGGGACGAATTTCCGGCAAGAAGCCGTCCGGATAAATTTCCGGGACGTTTCGGGCGTCGCGAGCGCGTCGATAGAAACCGACCGAAGTCGCCTGTCGATCCTGGTAGCCGGCAAAGCCGTAGAGCTCGGTTCCATTTGCCAGGGGAAGGCCTGCATTCAGAAACAGCGTCGCGTCCTGTACTTCGGCCAGACCATGCCGCCAATTGAGTCGATCGAAGGAAAGCTCGCGCGGATCAAGGCTGCCATCCGGCAGGAAATCGTACTGGCGCTGGGTGTCGATATCCGCGCGGTTGGTTGAATCACGATCACGGAA
>CAZUTZ010000279.1:0-3463 GCA_964623655.1 uncultured Wenzhouxiangella sp. | reverse complement strand
CCGCAAATACCTCCGCTTCGCGGTCCCGGCCGTGCCGGCCGGGCATTAACCCGGCGTGCCTACTTGCATGCCGGGTTAATAACTATTGCGCTTCAGGCAGACGAGCGCTCAGGTAAGCGCCGGCCAGACCCATGGCCGCGAGGATGAGGATGATGGCCGAGACCGGCAAGATCACGGTCAGCGCGCCGATGCTGCCGGCCAGCAGCAGAACCACCCCGATCACCGTGTTGCTGACCGATACATAATCGGTGCGCTTGTTGCCGCCGGCCAGATCGACGATATAGGTCTTGCGGCCCAGGCGGACGCCGGCGTGGGCGATGGCCAGCAGGAAAAAGAAGGTCGGATACAGCCACTGGCTTTCAGCCAGCACCGGCACCGTTTCGACCAGGATCACCAGGGTGATGCCGACCAATGCCGCCCCGGCGCCGGCAATGATCATCACGCTGCGGCTGGAGGCATCGGCAAATTTGCCCCAGAACGGCGCCGAGACCAGGCTGGCCAAACCATCTGCGATCACGAACAGCCCCAGCACCACCAGCGCCCCGGCGGTGTTGTCGTGCGCCAGCATGATGAAAAACGGCGCGCTCAGCGCGGAACATAAAAGCAGCGAACGGGCGACGACAAAATTTCTGAAAGGCCGATCGTCACGCAGCAGCCTGAGCCGGGCCAGCGCGTCGCTCAGCGCATTCGCACCACCCTCGGTCGCGCCCTGGTATTCGCGAATCAAGGCGTAGCTGCCGGCGGCCAGCAGCCATAATCCGGCCGCACAGCTCAGCAGGATCAGATACGTGCCCATGTCGTCGGCTTCGCGTAGATCGAGCAGCAGCAAAACGCCGACGCCGATGGTCACCAGGCCGGCAAGAAACTCCGACCAGCCGCTGACTCGCCCGCGCCGGGTTTTCGGCACGGTTTTCCCCAGCACGTCCTTCGATGCCACCGAGCACAGGCCGCGCGCCAGGCTGAACACCACCAGCGCGGCCAGCAGGGCGAATCCGGCCGCCGTCCCGCTCAGCGTCAGGGCCACTCCCGCCATGCCCAGGACCGCCAGCGCCTGCAGCAGGCAGCCGACGACAAACGTCCATTTCCTGATCGGCTGGCGCCGCACGTAGCTGGCGATCACCAGCTGCGGGATCAGTGAGCCGGACTCGCGAATCGGCACCAGAAAAGCGGTGAAAACGCCGGGTGCGCCGAGCGCGCTCAGCATCCAGGCCAGAACGGTTTTCGGGTTGGCGATGGCATCACCCAGCTTGGTCAGGAACTGGGTGCCGACCTGGAGCACGAAATTGCCCGGAACCTGGCGGCAGGCCTCGTCGGCAATGTCGGTGCAGACCCGAGCGTCCTCTTCGTTGACCAGCGCCTGATAAAGCCGCTCGGTCCGATGACTGGAAAAAAGCGGTTCCCTGAGGCTCAAGCCCGCCTTCCTCGCCTGCTCATGATGTCTCCGGCTCCCAGGGCTCGACGAGGATCAGCACGCCCAGCCAGGGCGAATCGAAATATTCCATGCGGCCCAGCTGGATGGGTCGAGTCAACTGCATACGGTGGACTTCGTAACCGCCGGTCTCCTCGGGATCGAGCGGGCTTGCTTGCGGACGACGCTGACTCCAGACCAGGTTGATATCGGCATGGCGGAACTGGCGCCGGCGAATGCGAATGCCGCCGTCAAGTCGGTAAATCGACTCAGGCATCTGGGAGGGCCTGGTCAGCACGTCGTCAACGGCAAACGGTAAGGCCGGGGGGGACAGCCAGTCCACGCTGAGCGGGGTTTCATCGTGCACCCGCACGATCGGCGATGGCTCGCCGCGTTCCAGCGGCTGCAGCCAGCCGGTCACGCTCAGTACCTCGTGGCTGGCACTGTTGCCCAAGCGCTCGTAAGCCCGCTGCATGGGACTCGAAAGTCTGTCCAGCTGGACGAAGCGTTCCGGCCACAGGGGTCCGGGCGAAGCATCGTCGAGCAAGAGGACCGAGGCTGTTGCCGGTTCCTCCGAGACGGGATCAGCGGGTGATACCGGTCCGGTCAGCTCGAGCTCACTGACGCCAGGCCTGGACCACTGATGTTCCTGCCACGGTAATTCTTCGCCTGGCTCATCGTCGCTGTCTTCGCGATAGCGCGCAGTCCACGCCGCCAGCCGGGCGCGCCGGCGCGGGTCGAGCAGGGCGTTGAAGTCCTCGAGTTGGTCTGCCGGCCAGGCATCCGGCTGACCGTCTCCATGTTTGAAAACCAGGACTTCCACGCGGACCAGGTTGTCGCCGGCCAGGGCCGGAAGCGGCAAGAGCAGGGAGAACAGCAGGACAAGGCGGAGTCGCATCACGGCGAAAAGTTTACCTGATAACGCAACGATCCCAGCCTTCAGCCTGCAGCGCAGCTCCGGCTGATCGACCATCAACCTGGAAACACGGCACGGCACCAACTCAGGCGGCCTTGCGCGCGGGGTCGAGGCGCTGGATCAACTCCACGGCGACCTGGTAGCGGACTTCGACCTGCTCGTAGTCGCCCTTGATGCGCAGGCGATCATTGGCTGGTAATTCAAATGTATGCGATTCTTTTTGAATCATGCGAATCAACTCGCCCATGTCGATATCCGGACGGTCGCCGAATTCCACTCGCCCGCCTGCCGGGCCGACTTCCAGGCGTCGGATACCCAGACGACGGGCATCCAGCCGCAGCTCGGCGCTGGCAAAAAGCTGCTTGGTTTCCTGCGGTAACAGGCCGAAGCGGTCGATCATTTCGACCTGCAAATCGTGCAGGCTCTTGAGGTCGCCTGCCTGGGCGATGCGCTTGTAGAGCACCAGGCGCTGGTGCACGTCGGGCAGGTAGTCGGGCGGGATCATCGCGGTCACGTTGAGGTCGACTTCGCTGGTCAGCGCCAGCGGCTCGTCCAGATCCGGTTCGTGACCACCCTTGAGCGCTTCGACGGCGCGATTGAGCAGATCGGAATACAGGGAAAAGCCGATCGCCTCGATCTGACCGGACTGATCCTCTCCCAGAAGCTCGCCGGCGCCGCGTATTTCCAGGTCATGGTTGGCCAGGGCAAAGCCGGCGCCGAGTTCTTCCATGGACTGAATGGCTTCCAGTCGCTTGAGCGCGTCGGGCGTCATCGCCTCCCGGGGCGGGGTGACCAGGTAGGCATAGGCCAGGTGATGGGAGCGACCGACCCTGCCCCTGAGCTGATGGAGCTGGGCCAGACCGAATTTGTCGGCGCGGTTGATGATGATGGTGTTGGCGGTCGGTACGTCGATGCCGTTTTCGACAATGGTCGAGCAGACCAGCAGGTTGATGCGACGGGCGTAGAAGTCGCGCATGGTCCGCTCCATCTCGCCAGGCGCCATCTGGCCGTGGGCCATGCCGATCCGCGCCTGCGGAAACAGCTCGCCCAGTTCGCTGACGGCGCGGGCCATGCTGCGCACTTCGTTGTGCAGGAAATACACCTGGCCGCCGCGCTGGAATTCGCGCGAAACCGCATCG
>CAZUTZ010000278.1:0-3465 GCA_964623655.1 uncultured Wenzhouxiangella sp. | reverse complement strand
ACCACTCGGTGAAATAGCCCACCGGCTCGGCGACGGCCCAGAACATCAGGCCAATACCCATCCCGGCGGCAAACAGCATGGCGAGCCAGGACAACAAGGAAAAATCCGGCTTTGCGCCCTCACCGCCCAAGCGGATCGAGCCCACCGGCAAAAAGATCAGCGTCACGCAAAACAGCACGAACAAATGTCCGGCCGATATGAACACGAAGTCGAAGGTCTCTCCCAGCCAGCCGCGCAGGTCCCCGAGCGTGCTGTTGGCCTGTTCGGGAAAAATCAGCGCCAGCGCGAAAAAAGTGAGGATCAGCACCGCGCTGACGACAAAGACCGGATTGTGCAGATCCAGCCCCAGCCAGGTAATGTTGTCCTGGCCGAGCTCATAATCAGTATCGTAGACCTCTTCAAGCTCTTCGAGCAATTTGTCCTGATTTTCTTGTTCTGCCATGTTCTCCAGTCCTTTAGGCGCCTAATTCAAGGGGGATAGAAAAGTGCCGGCCGTCGCTTGGACGGCCGGCACGATCGCATTCGCCTTACCGTTGGTCAGAAATAGTAGCCGATATTGAGATTGAAGCGAGAGCGCCACTTGCCGGCGGTGGCGCCGTCCAGACCAATGCCGTCGCCGCCGGCAAACCACATGTTGCGGCCGGCAATCCAGTCGAAGTAAGCAAAAACGCCTCCGGCACCGACGGAACAACCGGTCACGCTCTGAATCGAACGCGCGCTGTTGTCCACGTCCGGCTCGACGAACGTGCCTTCGTTGTAGCAGTTGACGTAATTGATCGGACCCCAGTCCACGTTGAACGAGCGCGACACGCTGTAGGTATAAACGTCGGCTTTGGCGGCCATCAGGAAGGGAAAGGCGAAGGCGCCTTTCTGCACGAAATCGTCCGAAACGCCTTCGGGATTGTCCGGGTTGTACTCGTAACGCAGGGCCTGCAAGCGCAGATTCCAGGGACCGTTGTAGTAGTCCATGTGGGCCCCAACCGCCCAGCGATCACCGTTGCTTTCCGTCGCGCGGTTGTAAATTTGCCCGGCCTGCAGGCTCAAGCCCACATCGGCGCGCACGCCTTCGGCAAAATTCAGGTGGCGCTCGGCGCGAAAGTTGATCTGGTTGGTTTCGGTGTTTTGCTGATCCCCGGCCGTAACCAGGTCAAAAGAGTAACGGTCGGCGCGGGCGTCGTTGGCGTATTCCGGGTTCTTGAAGAAGGCGTAGTGAAAGGTCCAGTCATCGTTCGGAGTGTGAACGAACTTGATGCCGGTATCGTAATCGTCTTCGTAGCCCAGGTAGTAGTTGCCGGTGAACCAGAAGCTGTGGCTGGCATAAGGCAGGATGCCGAACGGCACCTGGGTGATGCCCAGCTGCATCTGCAGCTCATCGGAAAAATCATAGCCAACCCAGGCATGGTGGATGGCCTGGAAATCGTTGTATCGCCGCCATTCGGCGTCCAGGATCACGTTGCCGATGCTGCCGTTGACATTGATCCGGAACAACTCCAGCTCGAAATCGCCAAGCCGGTCCTTGTTCTGATCGTCGTAGTCGCGCCAGCCATAGTTGAGGCGAACGGCACCGCCGAAATTGATTCCGTCCTCATCTTCTTCGGTCAGGGCTTCGGCCTGCTCGGCGACTTCCGCCATCCGTTCCTCAATGCGTTCACGCTCGTCGCGTTCCCGCTCCTTGTCGTCCTGGAGGTCATCCAGGCGCTCCTGCATGCGCAGCAAATCACGCTGCATCTGCTCGATTTGCTCGCGCAACATTTCACTTTCGTCGGTGGCCTCGGAGGCCATCACGGCGCCCTGAGAAAGACCCAGAGATGCCGCAATCAACCACGCCAAGCGGTTGTGTCTCATCAATATTCTCCCTTTCTGCTTGAATACGGTTGCCGGCGTGATCTTTCAGCCGATCCGTATATACAACTGGTGCTGGCAACGCACGACTTGCGTCTAAAGGTTGCCGGTCTTGATAGTTAACTTGTCAGCGCTGATCGAAAACTCTTTCTCGACCATTGTGCAACGGCGCCAACTCCAGAACCTTAACAAATCATAACGCGAGGCGCAAATTGCGGCAAAACGCCGAGCGGAGATCGATCCGCCGCGCCACCCGCTACTTCAGACCAGGCCTCTCGGACGGAACAGCCGGTCATGCAGACTGAGCGCGTAGCGGTCGGTCATGCCGGCAACATAGTCGAGCACCTGGGTCAGCGGCTCGGCCTCGGCGATGCGGAAGGTATCGGGGATGTCTTCCGGATGGTCCAGCAGATATTCGACCAGCTGGTGGATGATGCCGCGCGCGCGAGCCGCCTGCGCTTCGGCTTCCGGCCGCTGATAGACGCGCTCGAACATGAATTCACGAAAATGCCGCATGGCCAGGAGAATTTCAGCATCCATGCTGATCTTGCCCCGACGACAGGATTCGTCGATCACCCCTTCGATCATGACGCTGATCCAGCTGCCGCCGTTGAACGGTCCGAGCACCGCAGTGATCTCGCCGGGCACATCGGCAGCAGCGATCACGCCGGCACGGATGGCGTCCCTGAGGTCGTGGTTGAGGTAGGCAATTCGGTCGGCAAAACGACACACCCAGCCCTCGGCGGTGTGCGGCGGCGGTTTGACCCGCCAGGTGTGGGCGCGAATGCCGTCCAGCACTTCCCAGCTCAAATTGCAGGGCTCGAGGACTTCGAAGATGCGCACGCCCTGGTCCGAGTGCAGCCATTCACCCCCGTCGACGTAGTCAGACAAGGCGGCCTCGCCGGTATGCCCGAAGGGTGTATGGCCACAATCATGCGCCAGGCAGACGGCTTCGGTCAGCACTTCGTTCAGACCCAGAGCCACGGCCAGCGCCCGAGCCACCTGGGTGACCTGCAAGGTGTGGCTCATGCGGGTCACGAAGTGATCGCCCTCGGGATTGATGAAGACCTGGGTTTTGTGCTTCAGCCGCCGGAAGGCCTTTGAGTGCAGGACACGGTCTCGATCACGCTCGAATTCGGTCCGATAGGGGTCCGGCGATTCTTCCCGTGCCCGGCCGCGCGAGCGCGTCGAGCGCGAAGCAAGCGGCGAGAGCAGCGCCTCACGCGCCTCCCGGGTCCCGCGCGTGACCGGCTGCAGCGGCGCCAATGGTTCAACCGTCTGATTCATGCCCGCTAATTTACAACGTGTCTTTGACGGCGTCGTTAAAGCCGACCCGGATGGCGCCGCCGGAGGCAAACAGCGGGCGCTTGATCAAGGTCGGATGCTCGAGCAACACAGCGACTGCTTCACCGTCGGTCAGCGCTGCGGTCCGGGTTGCCTCGTCCAGGCCGCGCCAGGTCGCCGAGCGCCGATTGACCAGCGCATCGGTCCCGACCGCGGCAACCCAGTCCTGCACCGTAGCCCCATCCAGGCCATCGGCGCGCAGATCATGCCAGCGATATTCCCGCCCCTGTTCATCGAGCCATTTCAGCGCCTTGCGGCAGGTATCGCAGTTCTTGATGC
>CAZUTZ010000277.1:0-3473 GCA_964623655.1 uncultured Wenzhouxiangella sp. | reverse complement strand
CAAAGCGCGAGCCCGTGGCCGGGTCGACAATCCGGCGGAAGCTGAAATCCCAGTCCTCGGCGGTCATTGAATCGCCGTTGGACCAGCGCGCTTCCTCACGCAGGAAAAACGTCCAGGTCAGGCCGTCGTCGCTGACCTCCCAACTCTCGGCCACGCCCGGGATGATGGTGCCGTCCGGCGCGCGGGCGACCAGGCCTTCGAACAGGTCGCGCTGCACGTGCGTGCTGGGCACGCCTTCGGTGACGTGGGGGTCGAGCCCCTGCGGCTGGGCGCCGTTGCCGCGGTGCAGAATCTGTTCGTCGGCCAGGATGGAGGGGTCGGGCCGGCCGTCTTCGGTGAAAACGACTTCGGGCAGATTCCAGCGCTGCGGAGCGGGCCCGTCCTCGGCCGGGTCGGAAGCGCAGGCCGCGAGAAATATGGAAACCAGAGCGGCCAGTCCGGCCCGGGATTTGAAGTTCATGCGCGAATAGTACCAGCCGAGCAGGATCGGACGCCGAGGGGGCAGTGTAAGACCAGGCGTATTATCGAACAAGTCCGGGGCTGGTTTGGCGCCGGGCTCATCATGGCGCCCACGCCTCATTGTCCAGAGCTGCCGTAGCCTGAAGCGCCCAAGTGTCGTGAGGAGAATCCGGCGTGAGCGAAAATCGCGCGCACCTGTGGTTTTGGCTGAGCGTTGCCGTTTTGGGCCTGGCCACCGCTCCGCTGGCCCACAAGGTCGCCCTCGACGGCGGTGGTTCGGCGCTGGTCGTGGCTTTTTCCAGCGCCGTCGTGACCGCAGGAGCGCTGGTGGCCTGGCTGTTCCGGCGGGGCAGGCCGGCGGGGCTGCGGTCGCTGTCGGCTAAAGAGGGGTTGTCGCTGCTGTTGATCGGTGCGCTGGGCAGCGGACTGGTTTCCCTGTTCGGGATTGTCGCCATGACCGAAACCAGCGCTTCAAACCGGGCGCTGTTTCAGTCGGCTTATCCGGCGGCGACCGCACTGGCCGCAGCACTTCTGCTGGGCGAGCGCGTCGACCTGCGCGGCTATGCCTGGATTGGCCTGGTCTGCGTCGGGCTTTTGCTGATGAATCTCGCCCGAACCAGTCAGTTGAGCCTGACCGGCTGGCCGTTCTGGCTGCTGCTGGCCACCCTGCCGCTGATCGGCCTGGCCGATGTCATCGCCAAAAAATCGCTGGGCCGGCAGACGCCCGAGCTGGTCGCGGCCGGACGGGCAGTAGGCGGTGTGCTGGTCCTGGCGATGGCACTGCCCTGGATCGTGCCGGTGATGGCAGAGGAACTGGCTCTGGTCTGGCCGTGGCTGCTGGTCTCGGGGCTTTGCATGGCGGCCTTTTATGTTGCCCTGTATCAGGTCTTCGATCGCACGTTCGCGACCATTGCCGCCAGCCTGATCGCCCTGGCGCCGCTGCTGACACTCGGCGGCGAGATTGCCCTGCTCGGGCTCGGCCTGGTCTGGTTTCAGTGGCTGGGCTTTGGCCTGGTGCTGGTGGCGGTAATCGGGCTGTCCCAGCGAGCCTGATGGTCTGCGCGACGAGCCGATAAACTAACCAACATTCGACGATTAGTGCTGTCCATCAAGGGATGGCAGCGAACGCGACCGTCGGACCACGCCTGGAATGAAAACAGACTCATGATGAAAAAATGGATGGCCGCGGCCACCCTCACCGCGATGGTTCTGAGCCTGCCGCTAAAGGCTTCGACCAGCCTCAATGTCCCGCTTTTGGTTGATCTGGCCCATATGGAGGACCTGGTCGCCCAGCAGCTCGGCCTGGACGAAGACGGCCTCGGTACCCTGCGGTCCGACGGCTGCAACCTGGTCGACATGGCGGATCTGGAACTGGCCATGGTGAATCAGCGCCTGGAAGTGGCGCTGGATCTGACCGTCCATACCGGCGTCGAGGCTTTCGGTGCCTGCCGCGGGCCGTCGCCGATCAATACCCGTCTGCACCTGGAAATGCTGCCGGAAGTCGACGCTGACGGCGGTGCGGTGGTGTTTACGGCCGAAGGCGCCGAGCTGCGCCGGCCCGACGGTCGCACGGGGCTGCTAAGCCGGCCGTCGAGAGCTTTGGCCGACAGCCTGATCATCCCGCGCTTCGAGGAAGTCACCGTGGACGTCAGTGCGTTTTTAGCGGCTTTTGACGACCTGATCGAGGAATTTACCGGTACTCAGGCTGATTCCGCTCCGCGCCTGAGCGAGCGCGGCCGTCTGGTCGGAGTCAGCGGCGAAAATGACGGCTTGCACTTGCAGATCGCTTTTGCCGTGCGCGCGCTTGAGCCGGAAATCGCTGACATGGACGTCGAGGCGCCGCTGCTGCCGGCCGAGCAAGTCGAATGGCAGAGGGTCGAAGACGAGCTGGACGGTTTTATGACGGTGCTGATCGCGCGCATGGCCGCCCAGGTCGATGATCGCGACCTGCAGCTGGATTTTCTCGCGCTCTTGCTGGATACGCGGCAGCGCATCGCCGAGGCGCTGGTCGACGACGACCCGGTGGTCGATCCGGTGCGGACGCTGTTTCTCGATGCCTGGACCGGCCTGCGCCCGCTGTTGGCGCGGATGGAGCCGATGGACGTCGCAGACGACCAGGACCTGCGCCTGGCCGGCTTCATTGCCGCCGGCGATGCGCTCAGCGCCTTGGACGCGCTGGGCCCGGAATTCGGCCTGGAAATCAGCCGCGAGGGCCTGCGGCGGCTGGCTCGGCTGCTGATGACCGGTGACGCGCCGTTCAGCTTCACTCCACTGCCGCTGATGGAAGATCGTGATTTGCGCACGCTGTTCGGTATGGATTCAGAAGTATCGACCGCGGGCACGGAGCTGCCGTCGCTCAAATGGTGGCAGCGTTTGATGCCGGTGGCCCATGCGCGTGCCCTGCCCGTGGCCGAATCGCTGCGCGGCGTTGTGGCCCGTCCGGCCATTCTGGATGAGTACCTGGATCTGGTGGCCGAACTGCTCGACGCCGTGTATGGCACGCACATGGACAACAGCAGCCGGATCCCGGCCGAGTATCGCGACCTGTTCCATCCGCTGGTGCGGGCCACGGCCTGGCGTGAGTCGTGCTGGCGGCACTATGTCGGTCCGGCCGACGAGCCGCGGGTGATTCGCTCGCCGGTCGGCGCCATCGGGATGATGCAGATCATGGGCCGGGTGTGGCGCGGGGTGTACGACGTCAACCGGCTGGAAGCCGAGATCGAGTACAACATCGCCGCCGGCATCGAGATCCTCGAGCATTACCTGGTCGACTACGCCATCCGCCGCGGCGAGCACGAGCACGCCGGTGGGCGCGACAACCTGGTCCGCGCCACTTATGCCGCCTACAACGGCGGGCCGCGCCACTTGAGCCGTCATCGCAACCCGGACACCTCGGCCAGCCTGCGCGCCATCGACGAAAGTTTCTGGGAAGAATTCGTGCTGATCCGGGACGAGGGTTGGCCGCCGGTCTCGCGCTGTTTTTCGGTGCCCGACTAGTGGGCCATGCGGCTAAT
>CAZUTZ010000276.1:1590-3484 GCA_964623655.1 uncultured Wenzhouxiangella sp. | reverse complement strand
CGGTGCCGCCGGCGCGTGGCTTGAGAAGATGGGTAAATTCGTTTTTTTGCTGCTTATGCTTGGCGGCACTGAAGCGCGTGCCTTCGACAAAGTTCACGATCGAGACCGGGATACGCTTGAACTTGGCGCAGGCTTTGCGCGTGGCTTCGATATCGCGCCCGGCCAGTTCCGGCCTGCGCTGGAGCTGCTCGCGCGAATAGCGCTTCATGAAGGGGAAGTCCAGCGCCCACCAGGCCAGCCCCAGCAGCGGCACCCAGATCAGTTGACTTTTCAAAAAGAACCGAAGAAACGGCAGGCGGCGGTTGAAAATTTTCTGCAGCACCGGAATATCCACCCAGCTCTGGTGATTGCAGATCACCATGAAGTGCCCGTCCAGCATGGGCTCGGGCAGTCCCTGCACCTGGACTTTCAGGCCGGTCAAGTGATCAATCATCCAGCTGTTGACGTCGATCCAGCTTGCCGCAATGGCCATCAGCCAGCGATCCAGCACCGACCGAACGGAGGCAAGCGGCAGCATGACCTTGAGCAGGGCGACCAGCAACAATGGCGCGATATGCACTACGGTGTTCAAGGTCAGCAGCAAAAGGGCGCCTAAAACGCGCAGCGCGCTCAGGATTCGAGCAATCATCAAAGGGAGCTGGCTGATAAGCTGGTGAGTATGGATCATAAACCGAAATTCTTTATCGGGCAGCTTGTCTGGCACCGGAAATTCGGCTACCGCGGTGTCGTTTTCGATGTCGATCCGGTATTTCAAGGCAGCGACGAATGGTACGAGCAGGTCGCCCGCTCGCGCCCGCCCAAGGATCGACCGTGGTACCACGTCCTGGTGCACGAGGCCGAACACAGCACCTATGTCGCCGAGCGCCATCTGACCGTCGATTCGCAGGGCGGCCAGATCGACCATCCCGCCCTGGGCCGGTTCTTCTCGCGCTTCGTGGATGGCCGCTACCTGACGGCACGTTCACTGCAGTAGCGCCGGATCATGCGCGGCCTGGAGCAGATTCCCTGGGCGTATGACGCTCTGATTCAGTTGTTCCCCGGGCTGGCGCGCTGGCGCGCCGAGCTGATTGCCCTGGCGAGCGGTCGCGTGCTGGAGGTCGGCTGTGGCACCGGTCTGGGCCTGCGCGATTTCGGCCACGGCGTGGACGATGTCTGCGGCATCGATCCCAATGCGAGCTCCCTGCGCCGGGCTCGCCGTCGTCTGCCCGGCGCCGGTCTGGCGGTGGCTTCGGCCGAGCATCTGCCCTTTGCCGAGGACACGTTCGACTGCGTGGTCTCCAGCCTGGTGTTTTGCAGCGTGCCCGATCCGCTGCGCGGCTTGTCCGAGATTCGGCGCGTGCTCAAGCCGCATGGGCGTTTGCTGATGCTGGAGCATGTGCAGTCACGATCCCGGATTCCGGCAAAAATCCTCGACCTGATTCAACCGCCGTGGACAGCGGTCGCCGGGGGCTGCCATCCCAATCGCCATACTGAAAGTACGGTCGAGGCCGCCGGCTTTCGCATAGACTCGGAGACGCGGCGCGCGCGGGGCCTCATGCGCTGGTTCGTGGCTTATCCTTGAAAAACTCCCGCTGAGCCGGATCCGCCGGGTCTGCCATGAACGAGCTTGCCCTGAAAAAGTCCGCCGCCCCGGCCCGAACTCAGACCTACATCGTCAACCCCATTGCCGGGCGTCGTGGCCGCCGCCAGCGACGCCGGCTGGTCGAACGCCTGGGTCGAGCCGCTCCTGATGCCGAGCTCCTCGAGACCGGCGCCCGCGGTGAAGCCGAAGCGCTGGCCCTGGCGCGTCGGGATGATCAAGGTCGGGTGGTAATTGCCGTCGGCGGTGACGGCACGGTACACGAGGTGGGCAGCGCGCTGATCGGCGGCGCTGCGGCGTTCGGGGTGCTGCCGA
>CAZUTZ010000276.1:0-1580 GCA_964623655.1 uncultured Wenzhouxiangella sp. | reverse complement strand
CGGCTCGGGGAATGATTTTGCCAGCGTGATCGAAACGCCGGTCAATGTCGGCAGTGCCGGCGTTTTTTTCGGCACTCGACCGGTGCGAGACTGCGATGCGGGCCGAGTCGAGTGGATCGACGAGCGGGGACAGACCGGTCGAGCCGCATTCATCAACACCCTGGGGCTCGGGATCGAAGGGGCTATCGCGGCCAGAGCCGAAGAACTGTCGCGCGTGCCGGGGTTTTTGCGCTACCTGCTGGCGGCCTTGCTGGCGCTCCCGGGCTACCGATCGCCGCGGCTGTGCCTGGAGCGAGACGGCGAGCGGATTGATGCTCGCCAGCTTTTGCTATCGATCGGCAACGGTCGACGCGCCGGCGGACGGTTCCTGCTGCATCCGCAGGCCCGCATTGACGATGGCTGGCTTGATGTGTGCCGTGCAGATGAACTGCCGCTGCATCGGATTTTGCGTGTCCTGCCCTCGGTCTTCAGCGGCAAGCACGCGCGCTTCCCGGGCATTCATGCCGCACGCTGCCGCAGTCTGCGTCTGACCAGTGACCCGCCCACCCCGCTGCATGCCGATGGCGAATTGCTGACGGGCGGTGCGGTCGAGCTCTCGGTGCAGATCGAGCCCGCAGCCCTGCGGCTGATTGGTTGAGGCGAGGGGACTGATTCTTGTTGCGCTGCACAGTTACTTTTGCTTCCCGGCTTGGCACAATGCAGCGGTTGGATCAAAAACTGCTTCGGGAGTAGTCATGGGAAAGATCGCTATTGTGACTGGCGGCACGCGCGGTATCGGCGCGGCCATTTCAGAAGAACTCATCCGCCAGGGCTTTAGCGTGGCGGCCACCTTCGGCGGTAACGCCGAGGCGGCCGCCGAATTCGCGGAGGCCACGGGTGCGCATACCTATCAGTGGGACGTCGGCAATTTCGACGCCTGCCAGGCGGGCGTGAGACGCGTGGAAGAGTAAATGGTACCGGTGAGCGTGCTGGTGAACAATGCCGGGATCACTCGCGACGGCACCATGCACAAGATGAGCTTTGAGCGTTGGGACGAAGTCATTCGCACCAACCTGACCTCGTGTTTCAACATGTGTCGCGCCGTGATCGAGGGCATGCGCGAACGCAGCTACGGGCGCATCGTCAATATCGGTTCAATCAATGGCCAGGCCGGCCAGTACGGTCAGGTCAACTACGCGGCGGCCAAGTCCGGCATCCATGGTTTTACCAAGGCGCTGGCCCAGGAGGGTGCGGCTGCGGGTGTGACGGTGAACGCCATTGCGCCCGGCTATATCGCCACCAGCATGGTCGAAGCCGTTCCGGAGCGCGTCCTGGAGAAAATCATCTCGCGCATACCGGTCGGTCGCCTGGGTAAACCCGATGAAATTGCCCGCGCCGTGGCCTTCCTCGTGGCCGAGGATGCCGGCTTCATCACCGGATCGACTCTGTCGATCAACGGCGGCCAGCACATGTACTAGTCCGGTTTTGACCGGACGCCCTTAAAGAGCGCATCACGCAGAGACGCTGAGGCGCAGAGCACGCAGAGAAAAAAGGGTTTGTTCAGGGCCTCTCGAACTTTGAGCCGTCCTTACGCAGAAAGC
>CAZUTZ010000275.1:0-3495 GCA_964623655.1 uncultured Wenzhouxiangella sp. | reverse complement strand
AGCCGGCCAACCCGCAGCCTCCCCAGAGGTCGTTCGCCGCGCCCGGCCCGAAGGCGGCCAACACCTCCCGGTGCGCGATGCCCACTACGATGCCCTCTACTTCGACACTTCCCGGTGCGCGATGTCAAAACCAGGCCCCGATGCAAGAGAAGGCAATATCTGGCCATACCGATTTTCGCACCGCTTAAGAACCCACCCAGCGGGCCAACGGTCAATGGCGTCATTCCAGAAGACAGAAACACTGTCGCAAGCTGCTGGCAAGGCAAATCGATCCCCCAGCCAGCTAGAATAGTCGTCGGCTTGGCCCCTTGCGCCAGCCTGCTGATTTCCGGAGTGAATTCTCGTTATGTCAACTCAATCCCGCCCATGTCTGCGATCCGGCCTCGTTCGACTGGGCTTGCTTGCCTTGTCCTCGTCGCTGCTGGCCGCGTGTGCCACCCAGTCACCGGCGCCGGTCGATGAACGGGTTGCGGCCGAGCAGGTGCGCGCGCCGGCCGAGGCCGAGACCAGCGGTTTGCAGGTCTTTGCCCTGCGTAATCCGGCGGTGGCTGAACTGAGCGAGGCGGCGATGACGGCCGAGCGGGACGGCGACCTGTCACGCGCGGCCACCTTGCTGGAACGGGCCATCCGCATTGAACCGCGTGATCCGGAACTGCTGCAGCAAATGGCCGAGCTCCGTCTGGACCAGGGACAGTGGGACCAGGCCGAAAGCCATGCCCGCCGTTCGTTTGACGTCGGTCCACGGGTTGGCGAAATATGCCAGCGCAACTGGCGCACGATTGCCGTTGCGCTGGAGCGTCAGGACGACATGCAGGGCGCGCGGGAGGCGCGTGGGCGGCTGCAGGCCTGCCAGGTCGAACCGCCGCGCCGGTTCTGAGTCGACCATGACCATGGCGTTGGCCGAAGCGTTCAAGGCCGGGGGCGGCCTTTCGCAGGCGCTGCCGGCTTTTCGACCGCGGTCGGGCCAACTGGAGCTGGCCGAAATGATCGCCGAGTGCCTGGAGGAGGGCAGGGATCTGGTTGCCGAGGCGGCCACCGGCACCGGCAAGACTCTGGCTTATCTCGTGCCCGTGCTGCTGCGCGGCGAACGGGTCATCCTCTCGACCGGCACGCTGAACCTGCAGGATCAGCTGTTCCGCCGCGATCTGCCGCTGGCCCTCAAAGGCCTGGGCCTGGAGCGCAAAGTGGCGCTACTCAAGGGCCGCTCCAATTATTTGTGCCTGCAGCGGCTGGAGCAGCATCTGGCCGATCCTGATCGGACCGGCGCGGTGCTCCAAGAGCTTCGGCAAGTTCGCGCCTGGTCGCGGCAAACCGATTCCGGCGAGGTCAGCGAGCTGGGCGAGATCGCCGCCGACTCGCCGGTCTGGCCGTTGGTCACCTCAACCCAGGATAACTGCCTGGGCAGCGAGTGCCCCAAGCTCAACCAGTGCCATCTGGTGCAAGCGCGCCGCCAGGCCCAGGAGGCTGATGTGGTGGTGGTCAACCACCACCTGCTTTTTGCCGACCTGGCCCTGAAGCAGACCGGGTTCGGCGAAGTGCTGCCGGGTGCGGATGCCGTGGTCATCGACGAGGCCCACCAGGTGCCCGAAACAGCGATGCGCTTTTTCTCGCGCGGTTTGAGTACCTGGCAGGTGCGCGAGCTGGCGCGCGACAGCCTGGCCGCTTGCGCCGGTGCTGCGGGCAGCGTGCACGTGCTGCGCGAACCGGTCGAAAACCTCAAGAATGCGCTCGCGCAGGCCGCATCGGCGATGGTCGAGCGCCCGCCGCGCGGTGAGTTCGCCCAGCTGGAAGCCCTGAAACCGGAGCTCGACAGCCTGGGCCGAACCCTGCTGGACCTGGCCGGCCATCTGGAGCCGCTGGCCGAGCAGAGTCGGGATCTGTCCAGCTGTGCCGATCGTGCCCGGCATATGGGCGAGGCCATGGGCGTTTTTCTCAAAGGCCAGGAGGGCTGGGTGCGCTGGTTTTCGCAGCGCCGCGGCCAGTTCAACCTCAACCTCACCCCGCTCGATGTCGCCGGCCCGCTGGCCGAGCTGCGTGAGCGAACCCCGGCGACCTGGATCATGACTTCGGCGACCCTGGCCGTCGGACAGAAATTTGACCATTTCACCGGTCGCCTGGGACTCGGGGCCGCCCGCCAGCTGGTGATCGAAAGTCCGTTCGACTATGCCTCCCAGACCCGGTTGTGGCTGCCCAGGGGCTTGCCGGAGCCGCGCGATCCGGATCATACGGAAAGCTTGCTCAAGCAGGTGCTGCCGGTGTTGAAAGCCGTGCGCGGACGCGCTTTCCTGTTGTTCACCGCCCACCGCGCACTCAGGCGAGCGGCCGGGTGGCTGCGCGCCGAGTCCGATTTCAATCTGCTGGTGCAGGAAGAAGCGCCGCGCCACGTGCTGCTGGAACGCTTCCGCTCCGAGCCCGACAGCGTGCTGCTGGGCGCGGCCAGCTTCTGGGAGGGGGTGGACGTGCCCGGCGAGGCGTTGAGCGTGGTGGTGATCGACAAGCTGCCCTTCGCCGCCCCGGACGATCCGGTGCTGGAGGCCACTCTGACCGCCGTGCGCGAGGCCGGCGAAAATCCCTTCAGCACGGTGCAGCTGCCGCAGGCGGTGCTGACCCTGAAGCAGGGCGCCGGGCGCCTGATCCGTCAGTCCGATGATTTCGGCGTGCTGATTCTCGGCGATCCGCGCCTGACCTCTCGCTCCTATGGACGACTGTTCCTGTCCAGCCTGCCGCCCATGACCCGGATCGACTCGGCCGCCGAAGCCGCCGTATTCCTGCGCGAGCGCCTCGCTGCATGAACATCCTCGCGATCGAAACCGCGACTCCGATGTGTTCGGTTGCATTGCAGGTCGGCGATGACATTCTCAAGCGCTCGAAGCTGTCCCAGCGCGGCCACGCCAACTTGCTGCTGCCCTGGATCTCCGAGCTGCTGGCCGAGGCCGGGCTGGGCTACACCGATCTGGACCGGATTGCCGTCGGCCGCGGACCGGGCGGGTTCACCAGCCTGCGCATCGGCCTGAGCGTGGCCCAGGGCATTGCATTGGCTCATGATTTGCAGGTGGTGCCGGTCTCGAGCCTGGCCGCGCTGGCCGAGGCCGCCGATCCTGATCAGCGCCACGATCGAATCCTGGCGCTGATGGATGCGCGCATGGGCGAGGTGTTTGTTGGTGCGTTCAAGCGTGCGGCTGCCGGTTTGAGTCTCGTCGGCGCTGAGGCGGTCATGCCGCCTGATCGGGTGCGGTTTCCCGACCCGGGGCAATGGCTGGTTGCCGGTTCGGGTCTAGCCGCCTACCCGGAGCTGATGGCTGGGCGCCTGGCTGAAAGCACGGTCGCGGCGGAGCCGGAGGCCTGGCCGCTGGCCGAGTATTTGTTCGAGTCGGCATGGAAGCTTGAAGCCGTGGCGCCCTGGGCGGTGGAGCCGCTTTATGTTCGAAACGATGTGACGAGCTAGTGGGCCATGCGGCTAATTAGGTAACGCTCAGAGCCACTGTGCTGGCGCGA
>CAZUTZ010000274.1:0-3504 GCA_964623655.1 uncultured Wenzhouxiangella sp. | reverse complement strand
GCCGGCGACACAGGTTGTCGCACCCCGCGCGTACGCTCTTCTTCCGGCAATCATGGTGAAGGAGAAACCCGATGCAACAGCCAAGTCGAGCCAGGCTCAAGGCAACCGGTGAGCCGGTGAGGATTCTGAGTCAGGGGAACGAATCCGGCCACGGCCAACGCTACCTGATTTGGCTCCCGCCGCAGGAGGTCTGGCACCAGCCCCGCCATCAACAGATCCGGAGCGAGCGGCTGCAGTTCTCGAACGGGTAGGGCCAGGACACAGTTTGCTGGGGGGCAGGCTGGCGGCGCGCGATGCGTCGCCAGCTTTTTTTTAATCCGGACGCGGCGTCTCTGATTCGACCTCTCGAACAACTGCCTACCCAGCAGTTTTCAACCAGCCGATTGCAAAAAGCCCATGCCCCGCGACCGACCCGGCTTGTGGCGGCACTCTTCGACCAGCATCAGGGCCAGGCGAGCAGGGTCTTTGATGCCTTCGATTCGAGCGCGTCGCTCCACCACCGCGAAGTCACCCGGCGCGAGCTGGTCCGGTAGCGGGGTTTCGGCCGGCCAGTCGGCGGCAAAGAAGCGCTGGAAGGCGGACCGAACCCGTGGCGGATCAAGATACTCGAAACGCAGCTTGAACGTGAACCGGCGCATGGCCGCCGGGTCGACGGCATCGAGCAAGTTGGTGGTGCAGGCAAACGGCAGCGGGTGGGACTCCATCCAGGTCAGCATCTCATTGACCTCGGTCAGCTCCCAGCTGTGCCGGGCCGTGCGGCGGTCACGCAGGAAGGAGTCGGCCTCGTCGAATACCAGCAGCTCCCCGGCCGCCTGCGCATGGGCAAAGGCCCGCGCGATATTGGCCTCGGTGCCGCCGACGTACATACTCAACAGATCCGATGCGCGCTTGAGACAAACCTCCATGCCCAGCCGCTCGGCAAGGTGGCGCACCCAGGCCGACTTGCCCGTGCCCGGCGGGCCGTCGACGCAAAGCGAATAGCACGGCTCGGGCAGGCCTGCCAGGCGCTCGGTCAGGTCGACGATGTCCGAATCGCAGTGGATCAGATCGAGGCTGAACGAAGTCGGCTCGGCGCTGCGTGTCGGCAGGGGCTTGCCGGTGACCACCCGGCCCAGTTGCCGGGTGATCTGTTCAACGGCCTCGGAACCGCGGCCGGCGATGCGCGCCGAGCGGACGGCCTGCGCGGCAACGCCCGGTGTCACCGGCAACTCGGCACAGCGTGCCGCCAACTGCTCGCACGGGTCGTAGCCGTGCTGGGTCAGGCTGCGCATCCATACTCGCTGGCGAGCGCGCTTCGATGGCGGCTGCACCTCCATTACATAACTGAAGCGGCGCAGCATCGCCGGGTCGATTCCGGTGATGTGATTGCAGATCCACAGCATCGGCGCGGGGCTGTTTTCCAGCAGACGATGCAAAAACACCCGCGAAGGCTTTCGTTGCCAACGCAACGACCCGAGGCCGAACAGGCCGGACAAGCCCTCAGGCCTGGCCAGTACATCCTCGGCCTCGTCGATCAGCAGCAAGGCATCACCATGGCGACGAAGCAGCTTCTGCGCCATCTGGATACTGGTCATCCGGTCATCCGGGCCGGGAGTGCGGCCGCACTCGTCGGCCTCACCGAGCGCGTACAGCTCGGTGCCAAGCCGGGCCGCCAGGGCTTTCGAGAATTCGGTCTTGCCCGTGCCCGGCGACCCGTACAACAACACGCTGACCCCGGGCTCGCCCCGACGGAGCGAACCGGCAAGCAGCTCGGCGGCAAACTGGCGGTTTTCGCCCAGTTGTTGGAAGTCCTCCCAGTCCAGCGCCGCCGCCAGCGGCTGTCCGAGCAGCGTGCGGCGAGCATCCGCGGCGGTGCGCAGCGGCCGCGAAAGCAGGGCACGGGCGGACCGGCTCAGATCCGGCAGTTGCTCGGCCTGAAACAGGCGCAGTTGCTCGATCAGGCCATGCTGCTGCAACATGCTCCCGGGGCCAAGGCGTCGCTCGATGGCGAGGGTGCCATGACCGCTGGGGATGGCCAGGGCCAGGGCAGGCCGCATGGTGACCCGTTCGACCACTTGGAACAGATCACCAGCCAGCGACGATGTCTGCTTCAGATACAGCCATTCGAGAACCGACAGGCCCACCGCATCGATGTCAAACAAACGCCCGACCAGCTCCAGGCGCCGCTTGAGCGCTGAAGGCCTGACATGGCCGAGCGCGCGGCGCTCCAGTTCGGCCAGCTCGTACCATCGCAGCGACCCCTGCAGCCCGTTCAGAAGTTCAGCAGGCACCCACTCGGGCTGATCGTCGCACACCGACCGGGCTTTCAACCAGGTATCGGCATGACGGCCATGGATGAACAGCTCATCACCCTGGCGGAACAGATCTTCGAGCGCGGGGTGGCGCGTCGGCAGATGGCGCAGCAGATTGCGCATCATCGTCCACATCAGCTTTTGCTCGTACTTGTGCATGGCGACCTCGAGGTGCAAGAATGACGAGGCAGCAGAATAAGAAGCCCGGGCGACAGAATCCGTCGCCGGCTTCCCGGATGATGGTCGTCACTACGATGACCGTCACTGCCGGGCAAGCAAAAACTGCCCGGGCTATTGGGGCGAAAAGGGGAAGCGTTTCATGCCAGACACCACACTGCGCCAGATCACCATGCTGGGCCTCGTGCCGCGCCGCCCGCCGGGCATCAGTACCGAGGCACTGCAATCGGCGCTGGCGACCCGGGATTTCAGCGTCAACCTGCGCACCATTCAGCGCGACCTGGTCAAGCTGTCTGCGCCCTTTCCCCTGATCTGCGACGAGGGCGACCCGCCGCGCTGGCATTGGGCGCCGCATGCCGAAACGCTTACCCTGCCGGGGCACGACCCGCTCTCGGCGTTGAGCTGGCAGTTGATCGAGCAACACCTCCGGCCTTTGTTGCCGCGCAGCCTTGCCCATGAGATCGAACCCCACTTCCATGCCGCCCGCGGCTTCCTGGAAAAGACCGCTGCCGGCAGCTTCCGGCGCTGGAGCCAGCGCGTTCGCATCCTGCCGCGCACCATGCAGCTCCAGGCGCCGGAAATCTCCATGAACGTGCTCGACGCCGTCTACCAGGGCCTGCTCGAGAGCTGCCAGATCGAAGTCGACTACACCAATCGCAGCCGCGAAGCACCGCGCAGGCTCACCCTGCACCCGCTCGCCCTGGTCCTGCGCGATTCGGTCCACTACCTGCTCGCTACCGTCCAGGACTACACCGATATCCGCCAACTGGTACTGCACCGCATGAGCTCGGCCCGCCTGCTCGAAGCCCCGGCCAATGAACCGCAGGATTTCGACCTCGACCAATACATCCGCCAGGGCGGCTTCGACTATTCCAGCGGCCAACAGATCGAGCTTACCGTCCGCTTCGAAGCCTTCGCCGGCAAGGCCCTGCTGGAAACCCCGCTGGCGTCGGACCAGAGCCACCAGACACTCGATGACGGTCGCATCGAACTCCGCGCCACCGTCCAAAACTCCGAGCACCTTCGCTGGTGGCTG
>CAZUTZ010000273.1:0-3506 GCA_964623655.1 uncultured Wenzhouxiangella sp. | reverse complement strand
ATGCGTCAGTTCGAAAAGGCGCTGATGCTGAGCATCCTCGACCAGCAGTGGAAGGAGCATCTGGCCAACATGGACTACCTGCGCCGCGGCATCAACCTGCGTTCTTTTGCGCAGAAGAAGCCGCAGCAGGAGTACAAGCGAGAAGGCTTCGAGATGTTCACTGCCATGCTCGAGAACATGAAGCTGGAAGTGATGAAAGCCCTGGCTCGCGTGCGCATTCGTAGCGAAGACGACGTCGACGCGGTCGAGCAGAAACGACGTCGCGAGGCGCCGATGCAGTTCAAGCATGCCGAGGCCTCGGCCATGGCCGGCGCCGGCGCGCCAGCCGGTGGCGCGGAGCCCGCCGCCGCGGCGCCCGGGTCAGCGACGAACCCCGAGCCTTTCGTGCGCGAAGGCCGCAAGATCGGGCGCAACGAGCCCTGTCCCTGCGGCTCGGGCAAAAAATACAAGCAGTGCCACGGCAAGCTGACCTGAGCCGTCGCCGGGAATCGAAGACATTGCCATGAACCTGGTCGTTGTCGCGGGGGTCATCCGCGACTTGGAGCGTCGTCTGCTGCTGGCCCAGCGACCGCCCGGCAAACATCTGGCCGGCACCTGGGAGTTTCCCGGCGGCAAGCTCGAGTCCGGTGAGTCACCGGAGGCCGGGCTGGCTCGGGAACTGGAATAAGAGCTCGGCATTCGGGTCCGGTCTTCGACGCCGCTGCTCAGCCTCACGCATGCCTACCCGGAAAAAACCGTGCGCCTGCTGCTGCGCGAGGTGTACGCCTGGGACGAAGAGCCGCACAGCCGCGAAGGCCAGCCGATTGCCTGGTTCAGTCCGGACGAGCTTGCCGATCTGCCGATGCCGGCCGCCGACCGCCCCATGATCAAGGCCCTCACGCTGGACGCGCGTTACTTGATCAGCCCAGACCCGGCCCGTTTTCGCGACACGGCAGACTTTATGGCCCTGTGGCAGGCGCGGCTCGATGCCGGTTTCCGCTGGCTGGTACTGCGCGCCGGCGGGCTGGACAGAAACGAGCTTGAGACGCTGGCCACGGCCTGCGGTCAGCTGGCGCGTCGCTACGCCGCGCGCTGGCTGATCGAGGATGATGCCGAGCTGGCCGAGGCGGTTGGCGCCGACGGGGTGCACTTGTCGCCCGGGCGACTGGTTCGTTGTGAAAACCGCCCGCTGCCGGAATCCCGCCTGGTCTGTGCCGAATGCCATGACGGTGAACAAATGCAGCTGGCCGGTCGCCTGGGGCTGGATTTCATCATCTCTTCTCGGGTCACTGCGGCTGAGCCGACGGAACGACGGGCCGCATCGGAGTGGCGCGGCCTGGGCCAAACCTGTGCCCAAAGCCCATTGCCGCTGCTCGCGCCGGGACGGGTTGGGGCGTTTGCCCTGCAGCAGGCCCGCGAGCACGGCGCCTTTGGCCTGGTCAGTGATTTCGCCGATGTCGAACCGTAATCCCCGGATCACCCCCCAAATCGCCGATTGGCGAGACGAAAAGCTGCCGGTGCGGCCGCGCGCGCTGCCGCCGGCCGGAGTCATCGAGTGCTGGCTGATGGATGTCGGTGCGCTGGAACTGGCAGGGGCTCAGCCCGGCGGCCAGGTCGCGCAGCAGGCGCTGAAACTCCGGCGGCGTTTCCTGCTTCGGCTGATTCTGGGTGCCTATCTCGGCCTGCCGGGCAAGGACCTGAGCTTTGTTCCCGGACCCTCCGGCAAGCCCGGGCTGGCCCGGAAGCAAGGCGAGGAGCAGGGCAGTGGCGGCCTGAATTTCAACCTCTCGCACTCGGGAGACTGGCTGGCGGTGGCGGTGGCCCGGGACGTTGAAGTGGGCATCGATATTGAGCGGGATCGCGTCGTCAAGCGCGCCGGTGATCTCGCCCGGCGCTATTTTTCCGACCCGGAGGCCGAGCTTCTGGCGGCCTTGTCCGAGCCTGAGCGCTCGGCACAGTTCCTGCGGCTGTGGACGGTGCGCGAGGCCTGCACCAAGGCGCTGGGGAGCAGTCTGGCCCGCAGTCTGCGCGAGCTGAAGCTGGCGCCGGACAGCGCAGACTTGCTGGCCGTGCCGGTCGACTGGCCGGGTCTGGATCGCTGGAGCGTGCTCCGGGTTCCCAGTCCGGCAGCGCTGAATATGTGCGTTGCCGCGCCCGAATCCGGCATGTTGGTCAGACCCATCCGGCTCGACTGCAGCCCGCCTTGATCACCGGGCTCAGACGGCCTGGTGATTAATCTCCGGCCGGCTTGTCTACCCGTTTTTCGTCTATATGCGATTCTTGAGACTCTCCTTCGGCCTGTGTCTGGCCCTGCTTTTGAGCGCCTGCGCCGTCAGTCCGGCGCAGCGCGAGGCGGTCGACAGAGTCGTGCAGGCTCACCCCGGTTTGGTCGCCGACCAAACGCAGGCGCGGCCGTTTGCGACGCGTCTGCCCGCGCCTCCGGATGACGGGCACGGGCTGATCATGCTGGCCCGAGGCGATGATGCCCTGGCCATGCGCCTGGAGCTGATCCGCTCGGCGCAGCGCTCCATCGAACTCCAGAACTACATCCTGCTGCTCGACGACTCGGGTCAATTGCTGATTGATGAACTGCTGGCGGCGGCCGCTCGCGGCGTGCGCGTGCGCCTGCTGCTCGACAGCCTGTTTTCGCTGCCGGATCCCGAACTGCTGGCCGCGCTGGAGGTCGCTCATCCGAATTTCGAGGTTCGTCTGTATCGACCGGTCCTGGAGCGCGCGAAGCTCAGCGACGCCGGTTTCATCGGCGCGATTTTCTGCTGTTTCTTCGAACTCAACCAGCGCATGCACAACAAGCTGATGACGATCGACGATCAGCACGGCCTGGTCGGCGGCCGCAACCACTCGGCGCGCTATTTCGATCTGGACACCCGCATGGTCTTCGTCGATCTGGAAGTCCTGGTCAGCGGACCGGTCGCCGAAGAAATGCGGCTGGGTTTCGATGCATTCTGGGCCGATGCCCGGGTCCGGCCGCCGCGCTACACCCGTGACGTTCACGCTCTGCTGCGCTCAGGCGAGGAGCCGATGCTGGCGCTAGCCCGCACCGAGCGCATTGAGCGACTGCTGGAGCAATTCGAAACCGGCGACTGGCTGGAGCGGCTGCTGGCCGAGCGCCGTTTCGAGGTCGGCGAGGTCGAGTATTTCAACGACTTGCCGAGTGCGCGCCCGGACGGCGTCCGCCCGCCGGATGGCGACAGCACCGCGAGGATTCATGGGGTGATCGCCGGCGCGGAAGATCAGGTCGTCATGCAGACGCCTTACGTGGTGCTGACCCGCCGGTTCGAGCGCTTGCTGCGGGAGAGGGCGCCTGAAGTCGATCTGGTCATCAGCTCCAACTCGCTGGCTTCGACCGACGCTTTTCCCGTTTACGCGGTTTCCCGCCAGCAGCGAGCCCGCCTGCTCGAGCAGCTGAACGTGCGCTTCTTCGAGGCCAAGCCCTTTCCGCAACGGCCGGAGGCTTTCATCCCGCGCTACCCGGAATTGATCGAGGAGCGCGCGGCCGGCGTGGCCAC
>CAZUTZ010000272.1:0-3512 GCA_964623655.1 uncultured Wenzhouxiangella sp. | reverse complement strand
CAACGCGAGCACGCCGTCGCCGTGCTGATTGCGTGGACACCTGAGCGCGAACTGTTGCTGGTCGAACAGTATCGCATACCGATTGCCGCACGGACCATCGAGCTACCGGCCGGACTGGTCGGCGACCAGCCGGACTTCGACGGCGAGGCGCTGCTGGACGCGGCAGGGCGCGAACTGGTCGAGGAAACCGGCTGGCAGGCCGGTCGTTTGCGCGAGGTCATGACCTGCCCCACTTCGGCGGGACTGAGCAGCGAACAGGTGACTTTCGTGCTGGCCGAAGAGCTCAGCTGGGTCGCGCCGGGCGGCGGCGACGACAGCGAAGATATCCTGGTTCATCGGGTGCCGATTGCCGCCCTGGACCGCTGGCTCAGTGATCGCGCGCGCGCCGGCCTGGGGATCGATCCGAAGATTTATGCCGCCATGTACTGGTCAGCCGTGCATTTATCAACTCGGCATCAAAATACCTGACGGTATTTGATGCTCGGCACCAGCGGCGCGTGTCCGCAAATGCCTCCGCTTCGCGTTCCCGGCCGCAGCGGCCGGGCTATAACTGAGCCAGCGCGCCACCGACGGCGATCCCGACCGCGAGCAGGGCTGAGATCAGGATCATCAGCCAGCTCAGCAAAGTGCCAACAAAACGGCCCATCGAGGTGCCGGCGCTGCGGCTCAGACCCACCGCGTGCAGAACCCGCCCGACGATCAGTATGATGCCCAGCCCGTGCAGCAACCAGGGCGACAGCGCCCCGCTGAGTTCAAGGACCAGCAGCAACAACAGCGCCAGCGGCACATATTCACAGAAATTGCCGTGCACCCGCATGATGCGCTCAAGATCCGGGTGCTGGCCGGTTCCGAGCCCGACCCGATGCTTGCGACGCAGGCCAACCACCTGAAACGACAGGGCCAGCAGCAGCAAGCCGCTCAGGCCCGCATACAGCAACGTGATCGAATAGGGCATTTTTCGGACCTCCTCGCGGCACCAGAGCAAACCAGGCTACCCGAGTATAGGGCAAGTGATAGACTCAAGCCCCCGGTTCATGCCGGCCTTTTTATTGCTTACGGATTCGACATGACGCGTCTTTTACTTTGCCTGAGCCTGATTCTGATGACCCTTCCCGCGCACGCTCAACCTCCCGTCGCGATTGCCATCCACGGCGGCGCCGGGACCATAGAGCGCGGACGCCTGAGCGACGAACAGGAAGCCAGCATCCGCCAGGCCCTGACCGCGGCGGTTGAAGCCGGCCATCAGGTGCTGGCCGAAGGCGGCAGCAGCCTGGACGCGGTCACCACGGCGGTGCGCCTGCTGGAGGATGCACCGGAGTTCAACGCCGGCCGCGGCGCGGTCCTGACTTTTGACGGCACGGTGGAACTCGACGCCTCGATCATGGACGGCGCCACCCTGGACGCCGGAGCAGTTGCCGGGATCACCGGCGTGCGCCACCCGATTGAGGCGGCACGCCGGGTCATGAGCCAGTCACCGCATGTAATGCTGGCCGGCGCCGGCGCCGAGGCTTTCGCCGAGTCGCAGGAGCTGGAGTTCATGGACTCGGAGTGGTTCATCACCGATTTCCGGCGTGAGCAGTTGCGCGCGCTTCAGTCCGAGCCCCAATCGGCCACCCAGCTGTCTGAAGACTGGTTTTCCACCGTCGGCGCGGTAGCCCTGGACGCCGACGGCAATCTGGCCGCCGCCACCTCCACCGGTGGCATGACCAACAAGCGCTGGGGCAGGATTGGTGATTCGCCCATCATCGGCGCCGGCACCTACGCCGACAACCGCAGCTGCGCGGTCAGCGCGACCGGCCACGGCGAGTACTTCATTCGCCACGTGGTCGCCCACGATATCTGTGCCCGGGTGCTCCTGACCGATGCAAGCCTGGCCGAGGCCGGCGATACGGTCATCAACCGGATCCTGCTCGATGCCGGCGGCAGCGGCGGCGTCATTGCCGTCGATCCAGCCGGTAAGGTCAGCATGCCTTTCAATACGCCGGGCATGTACCGGGCCGCCATCGACGCCGACGGGCGGCTGCAGGTTGCTATCTACGACGACGAAGACTAAGAGCTGTGCTTACCGAGTCACAGCGTTTCGACTGCCCCTGGTGCGGGGAAAGCAACTGGGTTGAGCTGGAACCCGGCGACCTTGGGCAGCTGGTCATCCAGGATTGCGCGGTATGCTGCAGGGCGATCGAGCTTCGCCTGCCCCTGGATGCCGATGAGCCGGTTCAGGTCATGCCCGCTGACGGCTGAGCTCGAGTTCTTGTTCCGGCGTGCCCAGACGCAAGTGGCCACAGATCGCCAGCGTCGCCTGCGACCGATTCAGCGTATAAAAATGAAGCCCCGGCGCGCCGCCCTCGATCAGGCGGCGACACAAATCGGTCACGACCTCCTCGCCAAAAGTCTGTATTGAAGCCTGATCGCCGGCCTGGTGCCAGGCCTGCAGACGCTTCAGAATCCAGGCCGGAATTTCCGCACCGCACAGCCTGGAAAACCGCGCCAACCCCGTGTAGTTGGTAATCGGCATCACGCCGGGCACGATGGGGATGTTCACGCCCAGCTTTCGTGCCTCATCAACAAAACGGAAATAGCACTCCGGATTGAAAAAATATTGCGTGATCGCGCCATCTGCGCCGGCGGCCACCTTGTCGCGAAAATGGAGCAGGTCGGCCTGCGGCGTATCGGACTCGGGATGATGCTCCGGATAGCAGGCTACTTCGATGTGGAACCTCGCGCCCCAGCGCTGGCGAATATAGGTCACCAGGTCCGAGGCATGATCAAACACGCCGCCGCCCCCTCCCGACGGTCGATCGCCGCGCAGCACTACAAGACGCTGGATCCCGGCCTGCTCATAGGTCTCGAGCAGTGCCTGAATGCTTTCCAGGTCTTCCGACATGCAGGAGATGTGTGGCGCAACCGGTAAGCCGTCGCTGGCATGAATATCGAGCACCGTATCCACCGTGCGCGAACGCGTTGAGCCACCGGCGCCAAAAGTGACCGACACATATTCCGGCTTTAGCGCCTGCAGGCGCTGGCGCGCACGACGCAGGGAATCTGCTTGGGTCTCGCTCTTGGGCGGGAAATATTCAAAGCTCAGCTGCATGGGAACTCCGCACTGGGGTGCGGTCCGGCGACTGCGTCTGCCTGCCGCCGCCGGACCGCTCAAGGGCCGAAGGGCCTCGATTCCAGAACTCAGTAACGGTAGTGATCTGCCTTGTAGGGCCCTTCCACCGCCACGCCGATGTAGTCGGCCTGCTTGGGCGTGAGTTCGGTCAGGCGCGCACCGATCTTTTCCAGGTGCAGTCGCGCGACCCGCTCATCCAGGTGCTTGGGCAGCACGTAGACTTCGTTGTCGTACCGGTCGCCGTTCTTCCACAGCTCGATCTGAGCCAGGGTCTGGTTGGTGAACGAGTTCGACATGACGAAGCTCGGATGACCGGTGGCGCAGCCAAGATTGACCAGGCGCCCGCGGGCCAGCAGGATGATGCGCTTGCCGTCGGGGAAGATCACGTGATCGACCTGCG
>CAZUTZ010000271.1:0-3604 GCA_964623655.1 uncultured Wenzhouxiangella sp. | reverse complement strand
TGGAAAAGGAAATCTACGAGCAGGATGCCGTGGTTTCCGACATTCTCACCGGCCGCCTGGCCGATAGGGATGTGCGTCTCGAAGAGTTGCCCGAAGGCTGGCTGAATGCCTTCAGCTCCATCACCCTGTGCGCCTGCGGCACCAGCTATCACGCCGCCATGACCGGTTCGTACCTGCTGGAGCGCCTGGCGAAAATCCCGGCCCGCGTCGAAATTGCCAGTGAATTTCGCTATCGCGAGCCCATGCTGGACCCAAACGGTTTGTTCGTCGTCATCTCGCAGTCCGGAGAAACCGCTGACACGCTGGAGGCGCTCAAACTCGCCGCTGCCCAGGGTTTGCAAACGCTCGCCCTTTGCAACGTCGACAACAGCTCCATCGTTCGTGCCGCCAGCCAGAATATCCGGCTGCGGGCCGGCATCGAAAAAGGCGTGGCCTCGACCAAGGCTTTCACCGCCCAGGTCATGGCGCTCTGGCTACTGGCCGTGAACTGGGGGCAGGGCAGGGGAGTGCTCGATGGGCCTGGGTCCAAGCGCGAAATCGACGCCATGCGCCGGGTGCGCGACGCCGTGGCCGTGCAGCCGCGGGTTCACGACTATCTGCACGGACACGGATTTTTTTATATCGGGCGCGACCTGTTTTTCCCCCTGGCTCTGGAAGGCGCGCTGAAGCTGAAGGAAATCAGCTACCTGCACGCCGAAGGCTACCCTGCCGGCGAAATGAAGCATGGCCCGATCGCCCTGGCCGATGCCGAGTTGTTCACCATCGCGCTGATGCCGCGCACTTGCCTGCACGAAAAAATCAAAAGCAACGTCGAGGAGCTCTCGGCCCGCGATTCGACCATCATTGCCATCACCACCGAGTACTTTGAACTGGCCGACGACTTGATTCAGATTCGTCCCTACGACCACCCCATGCTCGAATTCTTCGAAATGATGGTGGTCACCCAGCTTCTGGCGCTGGAAATTTCCATTCGCCTCGGGAACGATGTGGACATGCCGCGAAACCTCGCCAAAAGCGTGACAGTTGAATGATTTGGCGCTGGAATACCTTGACACGCCCCAAGCATCCCGTAAACTCCGGGTTGTGCGTTGCAACGGGGTCAATCGGACAGACTCCCGACTAGTCAATCGCTTGCTAAAAAAATGATTGCCGGTTGCGTTCAAGATTGAACGGAACCTGGTGTTTTAGAAAAAATGGCGGCACCGTTTCGCTTGTGGGAGTGCACCCAAGGGCGGTAGCGTGCCGAAACGTCCATTTCAGGATTTGAACCTCGAAACCCGCTTTCGCCTGCTCCGGGCCCTGGAGTCCAATCCGGAAATCAGTCAGCGTGCTCTGGCTGAAGAGCTCGGCGTCAGCCTGGGGAAAACCAATTACTGCCTGAAAGCCCTGATGGACAAAGGCTGGGTCAAGGCAGGCAATTTTGGCCGCAGCAAAAAAAAACATCGCTATCTCTACCAGCTGACTCCCGCGGGGCTGGCTGAAAAAGCCCGCATCACCGGCCGCTTCCTGAAGCGAAAACTCGCACAACACGAAGCCCTCACTCGGGAAATCGAGCAGCTCCGCCGTGAAATCCACGTTGGGCCAGCTCAAAGGGCCGTCAGCGCAAAAGAAAAATAAAACCAATGCCCAAATCTGCCCTAATCACCGGAATCACCGGCCAGGACGGCGCTTATCTTGCTGAATTTCTTTTGGAGAAAGGCTACGTTGTTCACGGCATCAAGCGCCGAGCGTCCTCTTTCAACACTGAGCGCATCGACCACCTGTACCAGGACCCCCACGAGTCGGACCGGCGCCTGGTCCTGCACTACGGCGACCTGACCGATGCGACGAACCTGATCCGGATCCTGCAGCAGGTCCAGCCCGACGAGATTTATAACCTCGGCGCCCAGAGCCACGTCAAAGTCTCTTTTGAAACACCGGAATACACGGCCAACAGCGACGCCGTCGGTACCCTGCGCCTGCTTGAAGCCATCCGGATTCTGGAGCTTGACGCAAAGACGCGCTTCTATCAGGCCAGCACATCCGAGCTTTACGGCAAGGTTCAGGAAACCCCGCAGCGCGAAACCACCCCCTTCTATCCGCGCTCGCCGTATGGTGTCGCCAAGCTTTATGCGTACTGGATTACCGTCAACTATCGCGAGGCCTATGGGCTGTACGCCTGCAACGGTATCCTGTTCAATCACGAATCACCGTTGCGCGGCGAGACCTTCGTTACCCGCAAGATCACCCGCGCCCTGGCCCGCATTCACACGGGCCTGCAAAAGTGCCTGTTTCTCGGCAATCTCGATGCGCGCCGAGACTGGGGCCACGCGCGTGACTATGTCGAAGCCCAGTGGCTCATGCTGCAGCAAGATCAGGCCGAAGATTTTGTGATCGCCACCGGGCAGCAGCACGCCGTGCGGGATTTTGTCAATCTGGCCGCCGCCGAGCTGAACGTCGAGATCGACTGGCAGGGGAAGGGCAAGAACGAAATCGGCGTTGTCGCCCGGGCGCCGGCTGATTCGGCCATGAAGCCCGGCCAGACCATGGTTGCTATCGACCCCCAATACTTCCGCCCGGCCGAAGTCGACACCCTCCTCGGCGACCCTGCCAAGGCCAGGGAAAAACTGGGCTGGACCCCCAGGACCAGCTTCGAAGCACTGGTCCGCGAAATGATGGCCGCCGACCTGGACCTCGCCAGGCGCGACGCCCTGGTCACCAAAGCCGGCTACCGCGCCCCGAATCACCATGAGTGAACCGCTTTTTCTCGGCGGCGAGCAGCGCGTTACCGTAGGTCGGCCCTACGTGGCCGACGTCCAATGCCCAACGAATCCCCGAACCGCGAATCGCCCACCGCGCGATCCGAAATGAACCTGCATTCCTCCAAAATCTACATCGCCGGCCACAACGGCCTGGTCGGGTCCGCCATAACCCGCCGCCTGAAATCCCAAGGCGCAACCAACCTGATCCTGAAGACGAGCCAAGACCTGGACCTCCGCAACCAAGCCCAGGTCGAAGCCTTTTTCCAAACCGAAAAGCCTGAAATCGTCTTCCTGGCCGCGGCAAAAGTCGGCGGCATCCACGCCAACAATACCTACCCCGCCGAGTTCATCCACGACAACCTGGCCATTCAGACCAACGTCATCCACTCGGCCTGGAAGTCCGGCGTGAAAAAACTCTGCTTCCTCGGCTCCTCGTGCATCTACCCCAAGCACGCGCCGCAGCCGATGAAAGAAGAACACCTGCTCACCGGAGTGCTGGAACCCACCAACGAGTGGTACGCAATCGCAAAAATCGCCGGCATCAAGATGTGCCAGGGCTACCGCCGCCAATACGGCTTTGACGCCATCAACCTGATGCCGACCAACCTGTACGGCCCCGGTGACAATTTTCATCCGGAAAACAGCCACGTCCTGCCGGCGCTGATCCGGCGCTTTCACGAGGCCAGGCAGCAGGGTGCTGAAAAAGTGACCATCTGGGGCACCGGCAGCCCCAGACGGGAATTTCTGCATGTCGATGACCTTGCCGCAGCCGCCGTCCACATGGTCCAGCACTATAGCGACGAGCAAATCATCAATATCGGGACGGGTGAAGACATCACCATCCTTGAACTCGCCCAACTCAT
>CAZUTZ010000270.1:0-3609 GCA_964623655.1 uncultured Wenzhouxiangella sp. | reverse complement strand
GGTTCGTCGTATTGTTCTGCTGGGGACGCCCAACCTGGGTTCGGTGGAATCACTCAAGGCGATGCTGTCAGGCCGTCGCATCGGGCTTCGTACCATTCCGCCCGAGGTGCTGATGACCTTCCCGAGTTTCTATCAGCTGTTGCCGCACCCGCTCAACGACTGGCTGCTGGACATGGACGGACAGCCGATTGATGTCGACCCTTTCGATCTGTCGACCTGGAAGCGCTTCCAGTGGTCCATTTTCGACCCAGCGGTGCGAGCACGCATTCTTGCCAGTGCGCCAGACGAGGAGACGGGTCAGGAGCGGCTGGCGCAATTGGAACGTTATTTCCATAAACATCTGGAACGAGGCCGACGCTTTCTGTGGTCCCTGACGGTCAACCTGGATCGCGATCCATGGCAGCTGGTGGTGTTCGGTGGCGACTGCGAACTCACGCCAGCACGCCTGGTCGTCGAGCATGACGATGGTCGCTACGCGGTGCATCTGCGGCCGGGCGACATCCGGCAGCCACGGGCCGGTGTGGACTATCAGCGGCTCATGCTGGAACCGGGCGATGGCGTGGTCACCAAGGCCTCGCTGCTGGCGCGCGAGTCGCTGGACCCGCGGGTGCCTCGGCATCGCTGGAGCCACTTCCCTTTGCGTTACCCGCTGTTTCTGTGCGAGCACCACGGTCAACTGTCGACCAATGTCACGTTCCAGAACAATCTGCTGAATTTCCTGCTCAACCGGGACGAAGCCTGAAATGGCCGGCCCGAGCCAACCACAATACAGCAGTCACCGCATTCAGCGGCGTGTGAGGAAGAACCAGCGTCGCACTCGCGAGGCTTACGAGCGCTATTCACTGCGTTCCCAGTTGCGCCGGCACAGTGTGGCCCTGATCAGCCTGACCGTGGCGATCGTCTCACTGGGCTACAACACCTGGCGCAACGAGACCTCAGAGCTGCACCGCAACTGGCGTCAGGCTGCATTCGAGCTGGTCATCGAAGTCAACGACTTGCAGCAAATTACGCTTTACCGGCGCTATTTTCATGGTCGTGAAGACCATCCCTTTGTGCCGGTCCGGCATGCCGAAACCTGGGTCACGGGGTGGGGCAAGGCCGCGGCCATTCGCGATCTGACGTCCGTTCTGCCGGATCCGCTGCCAGCCCGCGGCCGAGCGCTACACGAAACCTGGTCGGCATCGGTCGGCCAACTGGATAGCGCCGATGCCTCCGCGCGCAAGGCAGAGCAGGACATGCTTCAGGCACTCGATGAAACCCGCCAGGCCACCCTCGCACTGATCGACCGGCTGCGCTGATTGGCGGTGACGCTTTCGACCCCAGCCAATCACAGCATCAACAAGTTGAAGGGTTTCCATTGCGCAAATTCAATTTCACAAATCGCTCCGGCCTCAAGCTGACGGCCAATCTGGAAAAGCCCGACGCGGCAACCCTCCGCGCCACCGCTCTGTTCGCTCATTGCTTCACCTGCGGTCGCGATATTCGCGGTGCTCGCGAAATCACTCGGGCGCTGGCCGATGAGGGCTTTGCGGTTCTGCGTTTCGACTTTACTGGGCTGGGCGAAAGCGAAGGTGACTTCGCCGATACCAGTTTTTCAAGCAATCTGGACGACCTGGAAGATGCTGCCGGATGGCTGTCGGAACACTTGGGTGCGCCAAGCCTGTTGGTCGGGCACTCTCTGGGCGGTGCTGCCATGCTGGCCGTTGCCGAACGTCTTCACAGCGCCCGCGCCGTCGTCACCGTTGGTGCACCATCCACACCGGTCAACGTTCTGCGCCAATTCGGTGAGGATGGATTGGCCGAGATCATGCAGGAAGGCGGTGCGACCGTCCAATTGGCGGGTAGGTCTTTTCGCGTTCGTCAGGACTTTATTGAAGACGCCAAAAGCCATGATCTCGACGCTCGCCTGAACTGTCTCGATCGAGCCTTGTTGGTAATGCATTCACCTCTGGACCGAGTCGTTGCCATCGAACACGCACAGCGGATTTTCGCCGCAGCCAGACATCCCAAGAGCTTTGTCAGTCTGGATCAGGCCGACCATTTGCTGTCAAGCTCAAAAGACGCTCGCTATGCAGCACGCGTCATTGCTGCCTGGTCCAGTTGTTACCTGTAAACGCTTTTCCAGCTTTCCCTTTTGCAAGCCACTCGAGACCGAGCCGGTCTACTCGGTCACTATTGGCGTTTGACTCATTCAGCATCCCGGCCCACCAGCTCCCTGACTCTTGCATTGCCAATCAGTTGAATCCGAGGAACCACTTCTTAGAAAGGACAAGCTCATGCCATTGAAAATCATTGCCACACTATTGCTGCTCGGTCTTTCCGTCTCTGTCTGGGCGCTGGACGCAGAGCCCTATTCAAAAGAGCGCTTCGCTGAATTGCGGGATAACCAAGAGCTGGTTCTGATCGATGTGTTCGCAGATTGGTGCCCCACTTGTGCCCGGCAACACGAGATTCTAAGGAAATACCGGGTCCAGCATCCTGAGGTCAACCTGCATATCCTGACCGTGAATTATGACGACGACCGCCGGAGCGTGCGCGAGCTGCGCGCGCCGCGCCAGTCGACCCTCATCTTGTACTACGGTGACAAGCAGTTCTGGTACAGCGTTGCCGAAACCCGCGAGGACGTGATCTTCGATGCGATCAATCGGGCGGCTGCCTTCGAGTGAGCCTCGAACTTTCTGCCATCCCCCTGGCCTGGGTGGCCGGGATGCTCAGCATCCTGTCACCATGCGTTTGGCCGCTGGTGCCCGCCGTGATGTCCTCGGCTGCCACCAGCGGACGAACGGGACCCTGGTTCCTCGCGCTGGGATTGTCGGTCTCATTCGCCGCCGGCGGCACGGTGCTGACCTTCGTCTTGCTGAACCTGCAGCTTGATCCCGAGTTATTTCGCTACATCGCGGCTTTCCTGCTGTTGCTGATTGCCGCCGCGCTCTTGATCAAGCCTTTCGGCAACTGGCTCACGCTGAAACTTTCCGGTCTGACCGCCCGTTTCAACACTGGCGGTGTGGAGGCCTCGAGTGCCGCAGGTCAGTTCGGGGTTGGCGCCTTGCTGGGCCTGGTCTGGTTGCCCTGTGTCGGGCCGACGCTGGGCGCGGCCATTGCGCTGGCCTCGCTCGGTCAAGATATGGCCATGGCCTTCGTGGTCATGATGACCTTTGGTCTGGGCACAGCCTCTGTACTTCTGTTCGCGGCTTTTGCGTCCGGCCGAGTCCTGCAAAAATGGCGACCGGGCCTGCTCAACCAGGCCGAGTTCGGCAAAAAGCTGTTGGGCTGGACCCTGTTGTTGCTGGCCCTGCTGGTGCTGAGCGGGTTCGACAAGGTCCTTGAAACATGGGCATTGCGTGTGCTGCCGGATTGGGCGGTTTCGCTTTAGCTTTCGCATTCATGGAAATCTGGTGATGCCCTGCTTATGCTTCCCGAATTGCTGAGGTTTATTCGTTTATGTCCTCGAAGACGCTGAGATGGCTGATTGCCGCGTTGTTTCTGGCGGCAATTGCCGCTTTTTTTCTGCTGGATCTGCCGCAGTACCTGAATCTGGAAACGCTGCGCGAGCGGCGCGATGCCTTGCGCGCCTTCACCGAGGACAATCTGGTGCTGATGGTCGCCGCC
>CAZUTZ010000269.1:0-3610 GCA_964623655.1 uncultured Wenzhouxiangella sp. | reverse complement strand
CGGGTCGGCGGCCCCCTCCTCGAGCCCACCGGCCCGATTGGGGCCGGGCAGAAATAGCCAACTCCTGTTTGCTATTTCTGCTGAGTCACTGACCGTCGGGGTTGCCGACGGTCAAGCACCTGCTAGCACGTGCTAGCAGGTGTAAGCAATTGCTAGCATTTGCTAGCAATTTCCTCGGCCCTCCTGGGCCTCGTATGCGTCGGATTTGCTGCTCATTTCCGGCTGTGGTATGATAGAACTATACCGCGCTGTGTGGCGCGGATTATCCGCTAGCAACACAGCGCGGTATAAAGCCTAAACGGAGATAGGCGCAACATGTCAGACGCAACGAGTCAGCTGAACCAGATACGCGAGCGCAAGCAGGACTTGCGCCGTGTCGCGTATCGGCACAGCAAGCTGCGCGTCTACCGCTCGGAGCTCGTCGAGCTCCGGCGCGCCGGGGCCAGCTACCGCGAGCTGGCCGAATGGCTGCGCCGGACGCAGCGCCGCCGCGTCGCGCCATCGACGATCCAGCGCTACCTGGTCCAGCTGCCCGAGCTGCAGGAGACGACGACCAATGCCTAGTTTCGCCAAGGCCAGCACGCGTTCCGAACGGGCCGTGACCGACGCGATCGCCGTCGGCACTGATCGGCACACCCATCGAGACGACGGCCGGATCCACAGCTTCGGCACTGCCCGAGCTTACGAGTCCGCATTGACCCAAGCGGCAAAGTGGGACCAGGAAAATGGGAACCGAGGGCTTGATCGCTTCGACAACGAGCGGGCCATGGCTTATCTGTCTGAACGGGCCGAGTACGTCGGCCAGTCAACCCTCGACCTGGACCGGCAAGCTCTGCAGATTTTGCCGGGGGTCGACAAGCTGGACCGGATCAAGTCGGAGGTTGATCGGCCAGGACTGGCCGGCCAAGGACGGGCCTATACCCCGGCTCAGGTGCAGGCTATCGCTGATGTTCAGTCAGAGAAAAATGCTCTGGCAACCGAGATCGCTCATGCCGCAGGCCTCCGAGCGCACGAACTGTTGACGATCCGGCCGGTCAGTGAGCAGCTTGCCAGTGGACACCGGACGTGGAGTGCCGAGCGGTTCTCTGGCCGGGAGGGTGTGCCCTACTCCGTCGTCGGGAAAGGTGGACTGGTTCGCGAAGTGCAGATCCCTGCGGACCTGGCCCAACGCCTGGAGGCCCGGCGGCTGGACATCCCCCGCTATGTGACAGATCGCGGTGTTCGGTATCAGACGCTTTACAACGTCGGGGGCGGTAATGCCTGGTCCTCGAGCTTCAGCAAAGTCAGCAAATCCGAGCTGGGCTACTCGACCGGCGCCCACGGCCTCCGCCACAGCTACGCACAGCAGCGAATGGACGAATTGCAGGCCCAGGGCCGGGCATACGAGTCCTCCCTGGAAGTAGTCAGCCAAGAAATGGGGCACTTCCGGCCCGACATCACGGAGGTCTATCTCCGATGACCTTCGGCTGGCCGGTTCTGGTGATTTGTTTCCTGGTAGGAACCGGGTTGGGTTTGGTGCTGAATTTCCGGCTCATGCGCTCCTCAGCAGAGAAAAAGGCTCAGGACGGCATCGCCGAGGAGAAAAATCGCCTGGAAAGCCAGCGGCTTCAGTGGATCCAGAAAAATGAATTGTTGCTGGACCGGGTTACGGCTGCCGAGCAGGCCCGGGACGAAGCCATCGACCGGGCAGAACGAGCCGAACGGCTGGCCAAAAACGAACGTCAGCGCCGGGAAAATGCTGTAGCAGCAGCCCGTCGCATCAGGAGCAGTGCCCAGCGCGGGGCCAAAACCGCGCACCCTGTTACCGGACCAGGGGACCCTCGAGGTCGAAATCCGAGCCCGTCTAAGCGGGATCTGAAAACCCATCAGGCCTAGTGCAAACATGGAGGTAGCCTTTTTGGCCACTACACAGCCCCCCGGCTGGCTTTAATGCGAAAGGGAAAGCCCGCCCGAGCTTATCGGGTCCAGTCGGTGCACTGGACAAAGGCAACCCAGCCCAATCGAGCTGAAATCGAGGAAGCCCGCCGGAGCTGCAATCCGGACAGGCGAGACCCCACCTGCATGAAAGTGCAGACTGGGCGGAGTCCGAGCCTGGCAATCCCTCCAGGGATTGCAAACTGGGGCCATCGGGATATCGTGAAAAGCGTGACCCGGTAGATCAGATCCTTTGATCTACGTAACTAACGCGAAGAGAAGTAGAGATGATTGACGCTGTTTGGATAAAAAGTTATCCAAACGACGGTGGGGTGTAGGGGGCAGCGCCCCCTACGGTGACTGCCGCCAGGCTGGCAGAATTTTCGCTATGGGCTTGGAGCCGCCTTGGCTTGGTTTGCCCCCTGCCCTCCTGCTGACCGCTTTTGGCCATCGTTAGATGGCCAGGACTAAAGGGCCGGCGTAGCCGGCACCAATCGGGGAGCGTAGCGACCGGGTGGGTGGCGGGGGTTTCCTGCCGTTAGGCAGGAAAGGGCCGCATAGAGTTACCAGACTTGTCTCCGCACGACAGATCTTGGGGTTGGATTTGTCTTTATGCGACAGGCTAAGAACCCATCGTCTCGATCTGACGTGGGTTTTCCACAGTTTGACCCTAACTACTACAGGTATCTTTTAACTATAGGAAGAAAACTACAGGAGCACCGCTGCAGCTCCTGCTGTGATTGGGCTGCGGCGAGGGCTTGAGACCGTTTATGCGTAAAACCGGTTATTTTTGAGACCGTTTATGCGTAAAACCGGTCTGGTTCTTGAGACCGTTTATGCGTGGATAACTGTCTCACTCCTCAGGCTTATCCCCAGAGCGTTGCTGTACCACTTTGCCCACATGAGTCCGGCTGGGTCGCATCAGGAGCCCATCGGATCGGTCATCGACCTTGGCCTGATAGATCGTCAACACCTTTTTGAGCGCTTTCCTGTAGGCCTGGCGGAAGTCAGCCAGCCCTCTACTAGTATTTGGGTACCCTGCTCCGAACTGTGCTTGAAGCGCGGCCCAAGGAATTAACGTGGGGCGCCTCAGATAGCTATTCCGATAGGTCAGCCAGACGTAAATATCGAGCGCCATAGGCGAGCGCTTCAGGGCGTTGAGGGCTCGCATGTCGACCGGAATGGGGCGTTCCACCACTTCCTCGAAAAAATCCGCACCGAGCGTTAGGGTGGATTTCCACAGACCAGCTTGCTCAGGGTTTTTGGGAGACCACCAAAGCTTCGCATCAGAAAACATCTGCACTGATTTGTGCATCCACGTCTGGTCGTCTTCGTAAATCGCCATCACAGAAGCCGAAAGCAGCCTGCGCATTTGCTCCCGCAGCCTGCTAATCGTGCCCCACCTGCCACCAGTCGGCGCCAGATCCAGTTCTCTCATGTAGGCGCTTAGCGACTCTCCCAGTACCAGCTCCCTCTCTTTTGTCCGAACCGCCTCTGTGGTGATCCAGGACACAACCAACCTTGGGATCGAGCCATACGGCAAACCGATGTCAGACCGCGCAAGCATGGTCATGCTGAACGCGCCATTTCTCCTGGTGAACTCCGGGCTCTCTTGTCGAGAGTGCGGCATTGTGGCCAGAGCCAGCGCACGGCACATGTAGCCTAGCGCGCCCGCTTCCCGCGCTGCCTCGGCCTC
>CAZUTZ010000268.1:0-3624 GCA_964623655.1 uncultured Wenzhouxiangella sp. | reverse complement strand
CGCTTGCCGTCGACATCCCACATATGGGCTCCTTGCGCACGCTCGAAAAAGACCGGGTCGCCACCTACGGCGGCAAAGGCGCGCACGGGTGAGTTGACGCCGCCGGGCAGATGCACGCGGGCGCGGGCGAACAGATCATGGCTCAAGGTCATAGCGATAAGGCTCCGTAGTTTGGCTTGGTGCGGGAAAGTAACCCGCCTCGTGCGGCTCGGGTCGGCGCATGGACGAGTGACCGGTGTCCCCTGTCGGCCGGTCGACCGCAATCGTCGACTCCGACCGGCTGGATTTCAGTGCGTTCCTTTACAATGACGCGCTTTGCAAGATTCGACCCGAGAGGAATGATAACCGTGAGCGAAGAGCAGGAATTCAAAAGCTGGATGTGCGTGGTCTGCGGCTGGATCTACCATGAGGAAGAAGGTGCGCCCGACGACGGCATTCCGCCGCAGACAAAATGGGAAGACGTGCCGGAATCCTGGGTGTGCCCCGACTGCGGTGCCGGCAAGGAAGATTTCGAGATGATCGAGATCTGATCGGTTCTACCCGGCACTGACGATCCCGCTCAGCCAGCGCCCGTCCGGCCACAGGCGGAACCAGCGTGCCTTGGGGCCGGTGGGGTCGTCGGTAAACCGCGCCATGCCCGGCTGACCGTTGGCCACGGTCGAAGGCGCTGACAAACAGGCAATCCCGTTTTTCTCGCCGCTGTAGGCCTGGTGAACGTGGCCGAAAGCCACGCAGCGAACGGTTTCGGGGTCGAGTCGGTGCCACAGGGCTTCCGGTTCGGTCAAGGGATACTTGTCAATCCAGGGCGAATCGACCAGCAGCGGCTGGTGGTGCACGAACACCAGCGCCGCGCGATCGTGTTTCAGCGCGCTCAGCGGCGCCAGGCGTGCCTCGTCGAGTCGGCCCTCGGGCCGATTGGCGATGGTTGAATCAAGCAACACTTGCTGCCACCCGCCCCACTCCAGATTCGGCCCGGCGTCAAAGCCCGCCTTGTCGAACACGCCGGCCATGGTTGCAACATCGTCGTGGTTCCCCGGAATCCAGGCGGTGCGTGGCGCCAGCCCTTCGATCATCCCGGCTGCTCGCTCATAGGCCTCGCGGCTGCCGTCTTCGGCAATATCTCCGCTCAAGATCACGCCGTCGGGCGCCAGCAGCCGGCAGGCCGGGAGCAGCGCGGCCAGGCGCGCATCGGCATTGTGGCCGCGGTAGAGCGCGTCGGGATCCGCCGACATATGGCAGTCGGAAAGCTGTAACAGGATGAAAGGCTCGGACATCGGGTCGAAAACAGGCGATCTGGAAAATCGCAGTTTGGCAGAAATACGCTCGCCCGGCAGTCACGGGCATAATGAATTCATTCCAAACCGCAGAGGGCTACTTGATGACGCTATCGACCCCGGATCTGTGCGACGCCCACCCGCAAGATGTTCAGGTGGTGACTGATTTGCACTGGCGAAGTTATGGCGGGAAGCACGCCTTCAGCGGCCCGATCGAGACGGTCAAGTGCTTCGAGGACAACTCGCGGGTCAAGGAGTGCCTGGGTCAACCCGGCGAGGGTCGGGTGCTGGTGGTCGACGGCGGCGGTTCGCTGCGCCACGCGCTGATCGGCGACCAGATCGCGGCCAATGCGGCCGCCAACGGCTGGTCCGGCATCATCATTCACGGCGCCTGCCGCGATGTGGAAGTGCTGTCCGGCATTGACTTCGGCGTCTTGGCCCTGGGCTCGGTGCCGATCAAGAGCGTGCGGCGCGGCGAGGGCCAGACCGGCCTGCAGCTGTCCTTCGGCCGGGTGTTGTTCAAGCCCGGCGACTGGGTCTACGCCGACGCCAACGGGATCATCAGCGCGGCGAAAAAGCTGGACTAGCCCTGACTGCCCGGCTTTTTGATTTCGTCTTGCGCCTTGGGCTGGCGTTCCGGACGGCTGAAGCGCCGGATGGCAAAAGCCAGGCCCAGGCCGAACAGGCCCATGGCCAGCGGAATCAGCCAGATCAGCGGGCTGGACTGGGCTTCGGTGGCATCCGCAGCAGGCGCTTCATCGAAGGCCGCGCTCTGACCAAGCGCCATCGTCGTCTCCATGCTGCTTTGTGCCTCCGGGACGGCGGCCAACATCAGCAAAACGGTCAAAACAAGAACAGCTACAGGTCGCATCAACACTCCCGATTTCAAGATTGAGCGCGAACCTAACACTACCGGCGCAACAACGATGGAAAGACGGCACGCCGGTCTGCGAGCTTGTGCTATCGTTTTGGCTGGTTTTCTCTAGACGCTTGGTCGATGAACAATCACCCCATGATTCGCAAGTCCCTCTTGATCCTGGTCTTGACGCTGGCACTGTTGCCTCTGGCCAGCGCCCAGGCCGCCGGCGGACTGGTCTCTTCGCAGGAAGCGCTGGCGCTGGAGCGCAGCGGCTCTTTCGAACAAGTGCAGGCCTGGCTGCAGCGAGACGATGTGGCCGCTGAACTGACCGCGCTTGGGGTCGACCCGGCGCTGGCCCAGGCGCGTGCGAGTGCGCTCAGCCCGGAAGAACTCGACGCCATGCTGCATCGTATCGACGACATGCCGGCGGGCGCCGGCGTCATTGAAGTTCTGGGCGTAACTTTCCTGGTTCTGATCGTGCTGGATCTGATTGGCGTGGTGAACATTTTCGGCCGCTAAAAAGTCACGCCATACGAAATGACGGCCTCGATGCCGGGACCGCGTCTGGCGGTTCCGGTTTTTTTATGGCTGGCATCCATGCTGACCGGCTGCGCCGGCTTCGGCCCCGGTGCCCGCGAAGCGCTGGAACCGTTCGATCAGCCGGAGCTGCTGGACTCGGTCGCCTTTTATCCGCAAACGGAACTGCACTGCGGGCCGGCGGCCCTGGCGACTGTTCTGGATCACAGCGGTCTGACTATTGATTACCCCGAGCTGGTCGAGCGGGTCTATCTGCCGGGGCGCGGCGGCACTTTGCAGGTTGAACTGGTCGCAGCCGCCCGCAGCCAGAACCGGATTCCCTGGACCTTGCCCGGCGAAGCCCAGGCTGTTCTGGCCGAGGTGGCGGCGGGACGCCCGGTTCTGGTGCTGGAAAACCAGGGGCTGCGAACGCGGCCGTTCTGGCACTACGCGGTGGTCATCGGCTTTGATCCCGAACGAGGCGAGATCATCCAGCATTCCGGTACTGAAGCCTACCTGCACAGCCCCATGCGGCGCTGGCTGCGCGACTGGGATCTGGCCGGCCGCTGGTCGCTGATCACCTTGCCGCCCGATCAGCTGCCGCTGGTCCCGGAGCGCGATCGATGGCTGCAGGCGCTGGCTGACTTCGAAGCGGTCGCCGACCCTGAAGCCGCGCTTGCGGCCTGGCAAACCGCCGAACAGCGCTGGCCGAATGTGGCCCTGGTGTGGCTGGGCCAGGGCAACAGCCATTACCGGCTGGGCGAGACGGCCGCAGCGCTGGCCGCCTTCGAGCAAGCTTTGGCGCTGGAGCCTGATCAGCCGGCTGCCGCTTTCAACCTGGCTTGGCTGCTGCTGGAACAGGATGAGGCCTGCGCCGCTGCCGCCCGGCTGGAGCCCTTGCGCGGCCATGCCGAACTGGGCGAGCGCGCCGAGGCGCTCTGGTCGCAGGCCCAACTGGCCTGCGACGAATAGCGC
>CAZUTZ010000267.1:0-3651 GCA_964623655.1 uncultured Wenzhouxiangella sp. | reverse complement strand
CAAGATCCGTTTCCTGAACATTTCGGAGTACGTGACCCTGGGCTACTCGGTCTACGTGCCCGCGTCCCCCGAGCTGGAAACCTACCGCGATCAGATCAGGCGCGAGGTCGAGAAGCTGATCAAGACCTTCGACATCGAATTCGGCTTCATCCACCCGGAATACTTCGTCACCAGCGACGGCGAGATGTATTTCGGCGAAGTCGCCTACCGGCCGCCGGGCTTCAAGGTCTTCGAGCTGCTGGAGCGGGTTTACGGCTTCAACGCCTACCAGGCGCTGATCCTCGCCTTCGACCCGAAAACCACCGACGAAGAAATCGAGGCCTTTTTCCCGCGCGAAGTGGTCGACGCCAAGGCCCATGCCGGCTGCTTCGGCGTCTATCCGCGCTTGCGCGTGGTCAGCCGCCTGGAAATTCCCGAGGAGACCGAAAACCACGACTACTTCGAGTCCCACGAACTGACCGCACCGATGGAAGAGACCGTGACCAAGCGCACCGCTTTCGGCACGCACTGGGGTCTGGTGTATTTTGTCGGCGACGATCCGAAGGAAATGCACCGGCTGCTGAAGCGGCAGGAGGAACTCGATTACTACGTCTGAGACCATCAGCGCCCCGCTGCTGGGTCGACTGGATGACGCCATCGCCGTTCTCGATGAATCGCTGCCGTTTGCCAAGCCGGCCCGCCTGCAGCGGGCGCTGGATTCAGTCAAACGGGTTTTACTGAAACCCGGCGGCTGCGAGGCCATCGAGGAACGGGCCGAGGCGCTGGAAAGAGCCGGCGTATTCGCCGGCTCGGACTGGGCTCATCCGCAAAGCCTGGTGCCGTCCATCAGCCGGCATTCGCTGACCAGCAGCGATGCCAACGTGGCGGTGATCGAGGCGATCAGCGAGCTGCGGCTGCTGGCCGTGGCTCAAGGGCGCTATCAGCACCCGGAAATCTCGGCCGAGCACGCCCACCACTACCTCACCCAGGTGCTGGCCACGAATCTGACGCTGCTGTTCACGCCACCCGATGAAGCCCAGCGCGTGGCTCAGGGCCGCCTGGCCGAATTGCCCCAGAAGGTGCTGGCTTATCTGGCCGACCGGATCGGCTTTGAGCACATCGTCGACCAGCTCATCGAGGAAATCTGGCGGATCCTGCAGCAGCGGCCGATCCAGACCGATCCGATCCGCCAGATGATTACCCAGATCGCCATCTGCCAGGCCAATCCGGCCATCGACTTAGGCGCCAGCGGGCAGGGCGCGGATCGGCTGATCAGCAGTCTGTTCGGCCCGACCCAGGCCAGCCGCGAGGACCCCGGGCTGGAAATTTATGCCGAGCGGCTGCAAACCATGGACTCAGGCACACTGCAGCTCGAGGCCAGCGGCTGCGCGCGAGCCATGCACGACACCGGCCTGGCCTCCAGCTATCACGCGGTTCTGCTTCGACATCTGAAAGAACAGAGCGATCATCTGCTGGCAGAGGCCCTGGGCCTTTCGGCCACTGGCCGGGACTGCCTGTTGTGCTATCGCGACCTGGTTCACGCGCTGATCGACTCCGGCGTCTCGCCGCATACCCCGCAGGCGATCTACGGCCTGGCCCTGATGCTTGAACGCGGCATCCTGTACCAGCAGCCGCTGGCGCCGGCGCTGTGGCGCCAACTGAACCTGAAGCTGTGTCATCAAGCCGAGCAGCGGCTGCAGTTGAGCTTTGGCGATGTGGTCAGCCCGACCATGCGCCTGGTGGAGGGCGTGTTGTGCATCCTCGGCCAGCCGCTGGGCGTGGGGCAGGGCAACAATCCGACTTGCCAGTCCGCCCGGGCGCTGTCGATGTGGGCCTACAACGACCCCGACTACCTGCTGCAAATGGTCGCCTGGGCGGCCAGAGACAACGAAATCATCATGCACTTCGAGGGCAAACCGATTTCGTCCCAGCATAGTGCAGCCGGTCTTGCTGCCGGTGCACCGCTTGATCTCGACCCGGTCTCAACCCTGGTCGTCCCGCATCTGGATCGGATTTATGCCGAAATGGGCCGTCTCTGCATCGGCCGCGAAGGCGATCCGCACCGCTGGGTCAATCCTGAATTCCACGGCTGGTGGTCGGGCCGCGGTTTTCGCATCAACGTGGACGTCGCCAGCGGCCAAATCGTTGGCCTGGCCCGCTTCCTGCGCCACTTCTATGCCAGCTATCACCCCTTCTACAACGGCAACCAGCCGATCATCCATCCGCAGCCGGCCGGTATTGCCGTGACCGACAGCTCGGCGCGATTCGTGGGCTGGCATGCCATCACCATCCTGCGCGTGGCACTCGATCCCCAGCAGGAGATGCGGGTGTACTTCTACAACCCCAACAACGACAGCGGTCAGGACTGGGGAGACGGCGTCGTCGTCGGCACCGCCGGCAATGGCGAACGCCACGGCGAATCCTCTCTGCCTTTCGAGCAATTTGCCTCGCGGCTGTACATCTTCCACTACGACCCGCTGGAATACGGCGAACTGGCCAGCGTCAGCGACGAGGAGCTAGAGCGCGTGGCCGACTACATGCGATCAAGCTGGGCGGAAACCCGCTGGACGCCTGAAGCCCTGGAAGAACTGGACCGCCGGAGCGCCTGACCGGACCGTTTGGCCCGCGAACCCACTTACCGCCGCTGCGCCGAAAGGTTGAGCTCTCCCTGCTGCTCGACCCGGATATCGGGCATCCAGCCGCCGACGTCGAGACGCGCGCTGAAGCGGTAGTCCAGCCGGTCGCGCTGGCGTCCCATCAGATCCGACACCAGGCGCGCGCTACCCAGCAGGTCGGGCGTAAGATCGACGGTGAAATCAGCCGAACCGTAAGCCGGCACCACCGGCAGATCGGCCGCTGCGCCACTCAGTATCCGCGTACCCTCGATGTCCAGGCCATAGCTCATGCCAACCAGCGGCAGGTCGCGTCGGTTGGGATTGACCACGTTGAGCCCGACCCTGAACCGCGGCGTCAGCCCGGTCGAGTCGGGCGCCAGCGCAAACGAAGTCACGCTGACATTCGGCCGCTCGGGGTAGGGCGACAGACTCGCGCAGCCGACGAGCAGGCAGATCAGCAGCGCAGACAGGACGATCCATCGGTGGCCAGCAGACATTACGTCAGTTTAAGCGATCAGATGCCGCTGCCAGGCTCGCGCCGACCGGTAAAGAGGCACTGATTCACGAGCGCTGGGTGCCAATGTAGGCCGTCATCGGGTAGCTGCCATTTCCGAGCAGGAATTGCTCGTAGATGCCATCCATCGCTGTCGCGCGCATGGCAAAGCCCGCCTGCTCGAATTGCTGTTCCCAAACGGCGCGCGCGAACAACCCCAGTTCGTGCGTTTCATGGTGCACGCTCAACTGCCCGCCCCGCCGGATCAGCCAGACCATGACCGCCTCGTAACGCTCGGGACGCGCCGGATCGACATGGTTGTTCTCCAGCAAAGTCACGTGCACCCCGTCGCGCTCGCCGCTGTAGGCGAAGTTGTTGTCGGAAAACGTCTCGGCCGGCTTGACGACGAACAGCAGGACACCGCCGGGCTTCAGATGCGCCGCGGCGGTGACCAGGGTGCGTTCGATGTCAGAGCGCGTGCGCAGGTAGTCGCTGCTGTCGGGAACAGCTACTGCGTCAAAAGTACGGCCAAGCCGCACCGAGCGCATGTCGCCCTGGTTGTAG
>CAZUTZ010000266.1:0-3659 GCA_964623655.1 uncultured Wenzhouxiangella sp. | reverse complement strand
GCCTCGATCATCGACGGCATCCGCCTGTGCAAGGCCGAGCGCCATCGCTATCCGAACTCGGACATGAACGCGCTCGAAGACATCCTTAAAAAAACGCAGTCCAGGCGCACCCGCATGATCGCCACCGACGGTGTGTTTTCAATGGACGGCTACGTCGCCAAGCTGGACCAGATTACCGAACTGGCCGAAAAATACAATGCGCTGGTCATGGTCGATGACTGCCACGCGACCGGCTTTTTCGGCCCCACCGGCCGCGGCTCGGCCGAGCACCACGGCGTCATGGACAAGGTCGATATCTTCACCTCCACGCTGGGCAAGGCCCTGGGCGGCGGCATGGGCGGATTTACCGTGGCCGGCCAGCCAGTGGTCGACATCCTGCGCCAGCGCTCACGGCCCTATTTGTTCTCCAATTCCCTGACGCCTTCACTGGTTGCGGCCAGCATCAAGGTGCTCGAGATGATTTCAGCATCCACCGCGCTGCGCGACCGACTGGAGGAGAACACGACATTCTTCCGCAGTGCCATGGTCGAGGCCGGCTTTGACGTCAAGCCAGGTGATCATCCCATCGTGCCGGTGATGCTCTATGACGCCCCGCTGGCGCAGAAAATGGCCGACGAATTGCTCAAGGAAGGCATCTACGTCATCGGCTTTTTCTACCCGGTCGTACCCAGGGGCGAGGCGCGCATCCGTACCCAGATCTCGGCTGCGCACACGCGCGAGCATCTGAAACGCGCAGTTGACGCCTTTACCCAGGTGGGCAAACGACTGGGCGTCCTGGCTTAAGGAGCCTCGGTGCTCTCGTTGCTGAAATCCACCAGACCACCCATGACCAGGTCGTCGTAGCTCACAATTCCGGCCACATCGCCTGCGTTGTCGATGACCAGGGCGGCGCGAAGGTTGAAACGATCCAGCAGACGCGCACAGTACTTGACTTGCATTTCGGGTCGCACGTTCAGGGCGGGCTTGCGCATGATTTCGTAGACGTTCACTCGCTCAGGCGAACGGTTCTGGGTCAGCACCTTGCGCGCGATATCGGGTAAGTCAACCAGGCCGTATTCGTCGTCCTCATCGCGTTTCTGAATCACCAGAACGCGGGCGTCCTGGTCTTTCAGGCGCCGCAGCGCTTGATCCACCGTCATCAGACCATCGACCAGGCAGAAGTTGGCCCGCATCACGTCTCGTACTCGAATCAAATCTGGCTTGTTCATGCCTGTTCCTCAAATTTCATCCTGAATGAATTCCGAAAGCTCTTCGATCTGATGGCGGACGCCCAACGCATCCTCGACATCCAGCTGGATGACGATGCCGGTACCGGGGGTGTCGTCGAACTCACCCACTGATGCAATGGTCTCCAGAACCCGGCGCGCTCGATGCTCCTCGACCAGAAACAGCAAGACATCGCGCTGCGCGGTAATCTCGAGCCCAAAAATCCCGCGCGTTTTTTTCAGGCCCTCACCGCGCGCGTGACTGATCACGGTGGCACCCATGGCGCCGGCATCGCGCGCGGCATCGAGGAGCTCGTCGCAGTGGCTCGATTCAGAGAAGGCAAGAATCAGTTTGAATTTCATGGCTGCATCCTCTTTAAAGGAATTTCTATTCGGTGTTTGACTGGGATCGAGCGCGTGAGCGCCTGGCCCGCCACTCGGCAATCTGCCCGTAAGCCATCACGGTAATGATCGGAAACAGGCAGGCCAGCGCAATCAGCGCCGGCTCGGCGACCGTCGTGCCGAACCCCAACGCAAAGGAAAAAAACAGCAGCCAGAAAGCCGAACCCTTGCCAGCGAAAGAATGCGCCAGGTTTTCGCCCACCGGGAACAGACCCACCTGCAGCCCACGCACGAACAGGGTCAGGCCGACCACGACGCTGAGCAAGCCCAGGCCGAGGTCGAGAAGCGTCACGTCTTCGGGCAGAGGCTGTCGAATCACCACCAGCTGGAAAAAGCCTACCACGAGCAATACGGGGCTATATCCCGCAGGCTCTCCAGACTCTGGCGCAGCAAAGAATAAACAAAGGGCATGCTTCAGCTACCATCGGTCCCCGGCGCCGGGTGGGCGCGGAGTTCAGATGTTCCTTGAGAAAGATATTCGTGACCCCGTGACGAAACAACATGCTAAACGAACTGATGCCGGTACCAGCGACTTACTGCAGGTTTTGATCATCGGCGCCGGCTTCTCCGGTATCGGCCTGGCGATTCGCCTGCAGCAGGCCGGTGTCTCGGATTTCCTCGTCCTGGAAGCCGAATCCGGCGTCGGCGGCACCTGGTGGCTGAATCGCTACCCGGGGTGCGCATGCGACGTGCAGTCGCATCTCTATTCGCTATCTTTCGCGCCGCGCGCCGACTGGTCGCGTCATTTTCCGCCGCGTCGTGAAATCCAGGCCGGGCTGGCCGAAACGGTTGAGCGGCATGAGCTCAGTCGACGTATCCGCCTGAAAACGAAGGTGATTGAAGCTCGCTGGAACGAAAGCAGGCAATGCTGGCGAGTGGTGGATCAGCACGGCACGGAGCGCCGGGCCCGCGTACTGGTTTCGGCCATCGGCGGGCTGTCCCGCCCGGCCTGGCCGGCCATTCCCGGTCTGGAAGATTTTTCAGGCCCGGTCATTCACTCGCAGCGCTGGCCGCAAGAACTGGACTGGGCCGATCAGCGCGTGGCCGTGATCGGTACCGGCGCCTCGGCCATCCAGTTCATCCCCCACCTGCAGCGCAGTGCCCGACAGCTCGACGTGTATCAGCGAAGCGCGCAGTGGATTCTGCCCAAGCCCGACCGCGCCATCCCGCGCTGGCGTCAAACGCTGCATGCGCGCCTGCCCCTCTATCGCCGCCTGACCCGCTTAGGTTTGTTTCTTCTGCTCGAATCTCGCCTGCCGGCCTTTACCCGCTTCCCGCGCCTGACCGCTTTTCATCGACGCAAAGCGCGACGCCATCTCGAACGCTACATTGAAGACCCGGTCTTGCGCGACAAGCTCACGCCAGACTATGCCATGGGCTGCAAGCGCGTGCTGATGAGCAACGATTACTACCCGGCCCTGGCCGCGCGCAACGTCGAGTTGATCACCACGCCCATCGAGCGGGTGCACAGCGACGGCCTGATCGACCGCGACGGGCAGTTCCGCCCGGCCGATCTGATCGTGCTCGGCACCGGCTTTCAGGCCGCCGACCCGGTGCCTTCGGGCTTGATCATCGGCCGCGACGGCCTGGATCTCAGGGAAGCCTGGAAAGACGGGCCGCGCGCCTACAAGGGCACCACCGTGCCCGGCTTCCCCAACTTTTTCACCCTGCTGGGGCCGAACACGGCGCTGGGCCACAATTCGGTGCTGCTGATGATCGAGGGCCAGCTTCGCTACGTGGTGTCAGCCCTGCGCTGGATGCGCCGGACCCATCAGCACGAAATCGAAGTGCGCGAGTCTGCTGCTGAAGCCTGGGATCACGAGGTCCAGCACCGGCTGGATCGCACGGTCTGGCAGCAGGGCGGCTGCTCGAGCTGGTATCAGCACCCCGAAAGCGGGCGCATTCCCACGCTCTGGCCGAGATTCACCTTCACCTTCCGCTGGCTGCTGCGGCGTTTTGATCCTGAGGCTTACATTTGGTGATAGCGAAAAAGGCCCTCACGCAGAGACGTATATGGTCTCCCCCCTGTATTGCAAGGGTTTTTTGCATTGC
>CAZUTZ010000265.1:0-3703 GCA_964623655.1 uncultured Wenzhouxiangella sp. | reverse complement strand
GGCAATGACGGCCGTGGCCGATGAGAACGGGAATGACGATCAGGGCTGGTCGGTCACCGAGCCGCCGGGCGAGTGGCAGACGATCAGCATCGACACCCGCGAGGTCACCTGGTCGGATGTCGATGTCAGTCCGGACGGCCAATACCTCGTGTTTCACATGCTCGGCGATCTGTATCGCGTCGGCATCGACGGCGGTGAAGCCGAGGCGCTGACCGACGATATCGCCTGGAACTTCCAGCCGCGCTATAGCCCGGACGGGCGCCATATCGCCTTCATCTCAGACCGCGACGGCGCCGAGAACATCTGGATCATGGATGCCGACGGCGAAAACCTGAGCCAGGTCAGCCAGGAGCGTGATCACCTGCTGCACAACCCGGCCTGGTCGCCGGACGGCGACTACATCGCCGCCCGCAAGGGCTATGTTTCACAGCGCTCGATTCCGGCCGGATCGATCTGGATGTACCACCGCGCCGGCGGTGCCGGGGTCGAGTTGGTCGAGCGTCTGCACGGGCCGCAGTCGCAGAAAAACATCGCCGAGCCGTTCTTCTCGCCCGACGGCCGGCATCTGTATTTCAGCCAGGACATCACACCGGGCCGGGTCTGGGAATACAACCGCGACGCCATCAAGGGCATTTTCGCCGTGCGCCGGCTGGACCTGGAGTCGGGTGAAGTGCACACCGTGGCCGGTGGCCCGGGTGGTGCGGTCCGGCCCGTGCTGTCTCCGGACGGCGAGCAGCTCGCCTTCGTGCGCCGCAACCCGCACACCCTGTCTTCGCGCCTGGTTGTGCGCGACCTCGACTCCGGTATCGAGCGGACCCTGTTCGATCAGCTCGATCGCGACAAGCAGGAGACTTCCGGCGACATGGGCAATTTCCCGGCTTTCGCCTGGATGCCTGACGGCGAGGCGCTGGTGATCTGGAGCGCGGGCCAATTTCACCGCATCGGCACCGACGGCTCGCACCAGGAGATCGCCGTGCACGTGCGCACCGACAAGCAGATTCAGCCGGCGCTGCGGCGCGAAGTCGAAGTCTCGCCGGATCTTTTTCCGATTCGCATGGCGCGCTGGACGCAGCAAAGCCCGGACGGTCGCCACGCCATTTTTCAGGCCCTGGGCTACCTGTGGCTGCACGACCTGGAAGACGGTACGCACCGTCGCCTGACCACGCAGACCGATCACTGGGAGTTCTACCCGGCCTTTTCCGCCGACGGCGGCCAGGTGGTCTATGTGACCTGGGATGACGAGAAGCTGGGCAGCGTGCGCGTGCAACCGATCGATGGCGATGCCGGCCGTACGTTGACCACCGAGCCGGGTCACTACGTCGAGCCGAGTTTTTCGGCCGACGGCAACCACGTGGTGTTTCGCAAGACCACCGGCGGCTTCCTGACCACGCCGAACTGGTCGGAGCGACCGGGGCTGTACCGGGTCGCGACCGACGGCGGCGAGCCCGCCCAGGTGCTGGATCGTGGGGTCAGCCCGCAGTTTTCGCCCGACGGCCGGCGCATCCTGTTTTCGCAGCGCGACGGCACTGATCTGCTGCTCAAAAGCGTGAACCTCGAGGGCTTCGACGAGCGCGAGCATCTGCGCGGCGACTACGTCACCGAATTCAAGGTCTCGCCGGACGGGCGCTGGGTGGCCTTTGCCGAACACTACAACGCCTACCTGGCGCCGTTCTTTACCGCCGGACAGTCAGTCAGTGTCAATTCCGGGACACGCGCCTTCCCGGTCAGCCAGCTTTCGGCCAGGGGCGGCGAGAACCTGCATTTTTCGGCCGATAGTTCCACCCTGGGCTGGTCGCACGGCGCCAGGCTGTACCAGCGCCCGCTCAGCGATGCCTTCGCCTTTCTGCAAGGCTCACCGGAAGAACTGCCCGAACCGGAAACGCAAGGCCGTGACCTGTCTTTTGAAGTTGAGAGCGATCGTCACGACGGCCGCATCGCCCTGACCGGCGCACGCGTGGTGACCATGCGCAATGCGCAAGAAGAGCAGGAAGTCATCGAAGACGGCGTGATTCTGGTCGAAGGCCACCGGATCAGCGCGGTCGGTCCGCGCGACGAGATCGAGATACCCGAGGACTTCGAAGTCTTCGAGCTGGACGGCAAGACCGTACTGCCCGGCCTGGTCGACGCCCACGCGCACGGCCCGATGAGCAACCAGCAGCTCACCCCGCAGCAGAACTGGGCGCAGATCGCCAATGTGGCCTTCGGCGTCACGACCACGCACGATCCGTCCAACGACAACAATGCCATCTTCTCCATGGCCGAACTGCAGCGCGCCGGTGACGTCGTCGCCCCGCGCCTGTACTCGACCGGGCGGATACTCTACGGCGCGCTCTCTCCGGGCGCTACCGCTCGCATCAACAGCTATGAGGACGCCGAGTTTCACGTCCGTCGGCACAAGGAACTGGGCGCGATTTCGGTCAAAAGCTACAACTACAACCGTCGCGATCAGCGCCAGCAGGTGATCAAGGCCGGCCAGGAACTCGACATCATGGTCGTGCCCGAAGGCGGCATGCGCCTGGAGCAGAACCTGAACCAGATCGTCGACGGCCACACCGGCCTCGAGCACGCCCTGTCGGTGCACTCGATCTACGACGACATCAAGCAATTCTGGGGCCAGACCGAAGCGGTCTATTCGCCGACTTTCGGCGTGGCCTATGGCGGTCTGATGGGCGAGGAATACTGGTACGACCGCACCGAGGTCTGGCGCAACGAGCGCCTGCTGGAGTTCGTTCCGCGCTTTTTGCTCTATCCGCGCTCCATCCGTCGGCCGACCGCGCCGGACGAGCACTACAACCACATTGCCGTTGCCGAAGGCGCCAAGGCGCTCAACGAGCTGGGCGTGCCGGTGGTCATCGGTGCCCACGGGCAGCTGGCCGGCCTGGCGGCGCACTGGGAGCTGTGGATGATGGAGCAGGGCGGTTTTACGCCCTGGGAAGCTTTGCGCGGCGGCACGATTGATGGGGCGCGCTATTTCGGGCTGGATGGCGACATCGGATCGATCGAGGTCGGCAAGCTGGCTGATCTGTTCGTGGTCGACGGCGACGTGCTGAGTGATCTGCGCCTGAGCGAAAACGTGACCCACACCATGCTGAACGGCCGTTTGTACGAGTCATCGACCATGAATCAGCTGGCGCCTGATCAGGTCGAGCGCCAGCCGTTTTTCTTCCAGCGTGAAGGTGGCGATGTCTGGGTGGCCGAGACCATGGAGCGCATTCATCAACTCGGCGTGTTGCACGGCTGGCAGTGTCGCCACTGAGTCCAGTTGCTTACGTCCAAAAAAACCCGCCGAATCGGCGGGTTTTTTGATTTCAGTGGCCCGTCACCGCCCGCGGCGGCGTTCGGCCTGCAGACGACGCGCGTGCTCGATGATCTCCTCGCCCGTCTTGTTGTCCAGACTCTGATAAAGACCGGGAAGACCGCCCCAGGCTGCTGACGAATACATCCGCAAATAGCGCAGCGCGGAATCCAGTTCGTGATATTGCTCTTGCGAGGTCTCTGAAGCGATCATCTGCAGGCTTTCGGCAAAAGCCTCGGGCGAGCTGCCGTCAACAATATTGGCCAAGCCCATACCCGGTTCGGCGAATTGGCCGCTCAGCCGCGGCAATTCTCGGGCTGGGTCGCCCTGAATCTCCTGAACTGCGGGTCCGGCGGCTTCTCCGCGTTCAGATCTCTGCCGAATAACGCGTTCGCTGCCAGTTGTCGT
>CAZUTZ010000264.1:0-3707 GCA_964623655.1 uncultured Wenzhouxiangella sp. | reverse complement strand
CTGGACCACATGTTCTACGACGGCCTGCAGAACCCCTATGACGGCAACATGATGGGTGGGTTTGCTGAAAAATGCGCGGCCAAATACAGCTTCAGCCGCGAAGATCAGGACGCCTTCTCCAAGGCTTCGGTGGAACGCGCCATGGCCGCCATGGACAGCGGCGCTTTCACCGAGGAAATCACCCCGGTGACGGTCAAGACGCGCAAGGGCGAAGTCGAAGTCGTCAACGACGAGGAGCCGCCGCGCTGCAACATCGACAAGATGGGCTCGCTGCGGCCCGCGTTTGCCAAGGATGGCACCATCACCGCAGCCAGTTCTTCGAAGATTTCCGACGGCGCGGCCGCGTTCGTGATGATGCGCGCTTCGGAAGCCGAACGTCGTGGGCTCAAGCCGCTGGCTCGAGTCGTTTCTCATGCCACTCATTCTCACGAGCCGGAATGGTTCACGACCGCCCCGGTCGGCGCCATTGCCAAGTGCCTGGAAAAAGCCGGCTGGAGCGCCGACCAGGTCGATCTTTACGAAATCAACGAGGCCTTTGCCACGGTCACCATGGCTTCGATGAAAGACCACGGTCTCGACCACGCCAAGGTCAACGTCAACGGCGGCGCCTGCGCGCTCGGCCATCCGATCGGCGCCAGTGGCGCGCGCATCATGGTCACGCTGATTCATGCGCTGAAAAAACGCGGCTTGAAAACCGGCGTGGCTTCGCTGTGCATCGGCGGCGGCGAAGGCACCGCCATGGCCATCGAACTGGTCTGATCAAAGTCACTTCATGAGCGCGGTGAATGGTCACGGCGATGACTTCGTCAAGATCGTCGAAGTCGGCCCCAGAGACGGACTGCAAAACGAGCCGTACACGGTACCGACTTCGCTCAAGCTTGACCTGATCGACCGGCTGGGCACGACCGGCCTCAAAGTCATTGAGTCGACCAGCTTCGTCAGTGACCGCGCCATTCCGCAGATGGCGGATGCCGAACAAGTGATCTCCGCGCTCGAGCGGCGTCCCGGCATCCGTTATCCCGCGCTCGTCCCGAACGAGCGCGGCTATGAACGAGCGCGCAGCGTCGGGGTCGACGAGATTGCCCTGTTCACCGCCGCCTCGGAGGCCTTCAACCGGCGCAACATCAATTGCTCCATCGAGGAATCCCTGCGCCGCTTTGCACCGGTTCTCAGTCACGCGCGTGCCGACGGCGTGCGCGTGCGCGGCTACGTCTCCACCGTGCTGGGTTGTCCCTACCAGGGTGACGTGCCGGTCGATGATGTGGTTCGGGTGGCCGAGGCGCTGTTCGAGGCCGGCTGTGAAGAAATCTCGCTGGGCGACACCATTGGCGTCGGCACGCCCCACAAGGCGCGAACCATGCTCAAAGCGGTCAGCCAGTCCATCCCCCTGCCGCAGCTCGCCGTTCATTTCCACGACACTTACGGCCAATCCCTGGCCAACATCGTGACCTGCCTTGAAGTCGGCGTACGTATTGTCGACAGCTCCGTGGCCGGTCTGGGTGGTTGTCCCTATGCCCGCGGCTCGACCGGCAATGTGGCCACGGAAGACGTGGTGTACATGCTCCAGGGACTTGGTATGGAGACCGGCGTGGACCTGACCGATCTGGCCCGAACGGGCGACTGGATCGCCGGCGAGCTGAGCCGGCCGCGTTCACGCGCCGGTCAGGCGGTGCTCAAGCGGCACTGATTTTTTGGATCGAACCGCAGATGAACGCGGATTGAAGGCTGCACCCGGCAAGCTGCCCGACATCCTTCATTCAACTCGCACTTTTTAGAGATTTGCACAACATGAATCCTGCAGCAGTCAAGGCCGTCATCACCGGCGGCGTTTCCGGTCTGGGTTTCGCGGTTGCGAAGCGTTTTGTCGCCGACGGCGGTCGGGTCGCCCTGTTCGACGTCAACGCCGACAAGGCCCCGGACGCTGTCGCTGAGCTGGGCGACGGGGCAGCCCGCTTCTTTTCCGTCGACGTCACCAACGAGCCGGCGGTGACCGACTCGGTAGCTCAGGCCGAGGAATGGCTGGGCGGCCTGACCGTGGCGGTCAACTGTGCCGGCATTCTCGGCGCCGGACGGGTACTCGGTCGCGATGGCCCGATGCCGCTGGAACGCTTCAGCGCAACCGTGATGGTCAACCTGGTCGGAAGCTTCAACGTAGCCAAGGCCGCCGCCGAGCGCATGCAGCATAATGAGCCGTCAGATGACGGCGAGCGCGGCCTGATCATCAACACCGCATCGATCGCGGCTTTCGAGGGACAGATCGGCCAGGCCGCTTACTCGGCATCCAAGGGCGGCGTAGTCGGCATGACGCTGCCGCTGGCGCGCGAGTTCGCTCGCTTTGGCGTACGCGTTGTGACCATCGCACCCGGCATCTTTCACACCCCCATGGTCGACATCATGCCCGAAAAGGTCCAGCAGGCGCTCGGCGAATCCATCCCCTTCCCGAAACGACTGGGAAGCGGTGGCGAATTTGCAGACCTGGCCGCCCATGTCGTTTCCAACACTTACCACAACGGCAGCGTCATCCGCCTGGACGGCGCCGTGCGCCTGGAGCCGAAATAAACCCAAAGCGGAAACTTCATCCGCTCCTCGAACCGATTTCGAATAACAACATCAAGAAGCTGCCAACATGAAGACTTTTGCCGAGATCCAGTCCCTGGTCGCCGAGCGCTTTCGCGTGGTGCATTCAGAGCCGTTCATGGTCGGTCTGGAAGTGCCGGTCGGTACTTCCGGCCGGCGCCAGGATGTTTTCCTTGCCGAAATCAAGAACACCGACGACCGCCGCATTCTGCGCCTGGAATCCAACATCGCACCGCTGACCGAGCACCGGGCGGAGAAATGCCTGCGGATCAACCTGATGCTCAGGATCGGCTATCTTGCAGTCGGCGATATGGACGGCGTACCATTCGTCAAACTGTGTCACAACCTCACCTATGACCAGTTGACGGCACCTTTGCTGAATTACTTCATCGAGCAGCTGGCACGCCTGGGCGACGGCATGGAAGAGACGCTGACCGGCGGGAGCGATCACTTCTGATCCGGCAAATACCCGCCAACTTCGCAGAATGCTTGCGATCAGAGGGAGAACAATATGGACCAGATCAACGAGTTGCTGATTGAATACCAGGTCATCGATCTCGGGATTCGTCTCGTCGGCGCGATCGCGATCTTCATCATCGGCCGCTGGATAGCACGCCGAATCGTCGGCGGGATTGGTCGCCTGATGCGCAAACGGGGCATCGACGACCTGCTGGTCAGCTTCATCGCCAACAACCTGGGCGTTGTTCTGACGGTGGTAGTCGTCTTGATTGCCGTTGGCCATCTCGGCATCGAGGTCACCCCGCTGATCGCCATTCTCGGCGGCGCGGCCATCGCGGTTGGTTTCGCCCTGCAGAACAGCCTGAGCAACTTTGCCTCCGGCATCATGCTGGTGACTTTTCATCCCTTTGGCCGCGGCGATTTTGTCGAGGCCGGCGGCGTTGCCGGTGTCGTCCAGGATGTCGGCGTCTTCAGCACCACGCTGAAAACACCGGACAATCGCATGGTCATTGTCGGCAACGGCGCCATCACCGGTGGCGCTATCACCAATTTCTCGGCCTACGACACGCGCCGGATTGATTTGATCATCGGCGTCGATTATGGAGACGACCTGAAAGTAGCGCGGGCGACCATCGAGAAGGTTCTGAAGGCGCACGACAAAATTCTGGAAG